>NZ_JBHVSI010000006.1:215060-258168 GCF_042885335.1 Neobacillus sp. NPDC058068
ACGAAGGACAGTTCTTCTTGTTTTCAACCACATACTGTCCTTCGGCTACCTTACGAAGGACAGTTCTTCTTGTTTTCAACCACATACTGTCCTTCGGCGGTCTTTAACAAAACAAGCTTATTTCAAATCATCCAATCGAACCCGATACAATTTGTCGTCCCTCTCATCGGGATTTCCGCGTCCGTCAGTATTGTTGCTGACAAAGTATAAATAATCGCCGTCAACAAACACATCACGTATTCGCCCCAAATCGCTAATAACCACCCGACTCTGCTTCCGTTCCACATCAAACTCGCGAACAGCGTTCCCTCTTAACTCCGTCACATAGAGCTTGCCGTCAGCTGCCGCCATCCCAGAAGGAGCCCAAGTTACCTCAGCACCTGACTGGAACAAAGGCGTTTCCATTCCCGCCTTCTTCTCCTGCCCCTGAATAACCGGCCAGCCAAAATTCCCGCCAGCCATAATCCGATTGATTTCATCATGTGCCGATTGCCCATGTTCGCTCGCATATAACGTCTTTCCGATCCACGCTAACCCCTGCGGATTCCGGTGACCATAACTATAAATATACGAATTCGGATCCGGATTATCCATCGGAATCGCCCCATCTAAATTCATTCTTAAAATTTTCCCATTTAACGAGCCGAGATTTTGAGCAACAGAAGGGGTTGTTGCATCCCCAGTAGTGATATAAAGCTTTCCATCAGGACCAATCTTCATCCTGCCGCCATGATGGTAGGCCGCACTTGGAATACGATCGAGCAGAATCCGCTCCTCCGTCCATTTACCAGCCTTAAATCCTACCACAACAACACGATTAAATTGCCCCCCGCTGTCATCCGCATATGTATAATAAGCAAATGCCTTTTGATTCGCAGCAAATTCAGGGGCTAGTACAAAGCCGAGCAGCCCTGCTTCAGCCACCTCGGCCAGCGGCTTTTCTAAATGCACACGCTGGCGTTCCATTTTACCGTCTTCCACTTTTACGATACTTCCAGTTCGTTCACTAAGATAGAAGGATTGCCCAAGCTTATCAATTGACCATGGGACAGATAAATTTTCAGCCACCACTTCTACTTCAGGCTGAATAACAACCGCTTCGCCCGCTGACCTGCCATCCTCCTTTTTTTCAAAAAAAGAACAGCCTGAAAGCAGCACAGCCAGCATCAGTAAAACAGAACCAACCCGGTACATACAGGGCACCCTTCCTCTCCTAGAGTACTTCCAAAATCGCCTTCGTTAAAACCTGCATCCTTGAGTTGTACACCACAAAAATCCTTCTATAGTACTTCCAAAATCGCCTTCGCGACGCCGTTTTCCTCGTTGGTGTCCGTAATCACATCACAAAGTGACTTAATTTCATAATTGGCATTTCCCATTGCCACCGATCTGCCGGCTTTTTCAAACATCGAAACGTCGTTATAGTTATCGCCAATCGCCATTGTCTCCGCCAAGGAAATCCCTTTTGATTTGGCGAATGCTTCAAGCGCCAGCCCTTTTTGCGCCTTCTTATTGGTTACTTCTAGGTTTTCCCGGCCTGAGGCGGAAACAGCCAGTTCGTCAAAAGCTGACAGCGATTTGCCGGCTGCTTCTAGCTTGTCAGCATCAAACGAGAAAACAAGCAGCTTATAAATTTGATACTCTTCGTCGCTAAAGAGAATTTCATAATCTTCAACCGTATGAACCAAGCCATCACGCAGACGTGCACCGGCAGCATAGATAATCTCTTCGCGGTTTACTTCAGGATTGGCGCTGACGATAATGTCAACGAGCGTTGAAACGGCCTTATCCGCATCAACCGTGAAGGCACCCTTATTGGTATACACCTCAAAATACACATCATCTTCCCTTAATTTCGCCGCAACTTCTCTTGTTAACTGTTTGCTGATTGGCGTTGCCGAAATAACGTCCCCATCCTTCGAGCGGACCTCTGCGCCATTGACACAAATGACCGGACAGTTTACTCCCGCATCCGCCAAGACATAGGTTGCCTCTTGATAGGACCTGCCTGTCGCCACGACAAATTCTACTCCTTGCGCTTGTGCTTTTATAATCGCTTGCTTATTTTCCTCACTAATTTGTTGAACCGAATTTAATAATGTTCCATCCATGTCTGATGCAATACATTTTATCATGCTGTCTAAATCCACCTCTTCTATGTTTTCATTAGTGCCATTCTAACATGAACCCTTACACATTATCGCCTTTTTGCTCAGTCCAAATACTTGCTGCCTTCACGAACACTTAATGGCGCGAGCTGCTGACCTTCGATAAACTCTTTTACTGAAGCCGGATTGGTTTTCGAGTATTCGCGCAGCGCCCAGCCGATTGCCTTTTGGATAAAAAATTCCTTACTATCGGCATTTTGCCGTATGTAATGATAGAGTAGAGCAGCATTCGTTTTGCCTTTATATTTTAATTGAAAAAGAAGCGCCGCCCGCCGGAGCCACATATTATCATGAACAGCCCAGCCATCAATCGTTTCCGCGATCACATCCGGAAATTTTTCAGCAATCTTCCCAACTGCCTTTGGCGCAATCGCATCGACGGTATCCCACCAAGATTTCGTGGTAAGCAGCTGCTCCATAAACGGCAAATCCGCTTTCTCGAGCCTTTTTAGCGATTTTTCCAAATAAGTCAGGGCCGTATACTGGTACTCCCGCTCCTCCTTCTCCCAAAGCGCAATCACAAATTTCTTGTTAAGCGGCTCCTTCAAAATTCCCGTTTCGTTGAAAAATTGTTTTTCTAATTCTTTTCGCAAAGGGGATTTAATCCCTAAATATTCAAAATGACCCTTCATATATTTCTTCATCGGTTCTGCTTCCGCTTGATTGCGGTTTTCTTCAAACTTCTTGGTTAATAACTCGAAATTAGATGACAATTAACTCACTCTCCCTGCAACAGTTTGTCCTCTTTAGTAAAACAAGGCTTGCTTTGTATTAATTCTACTAATTTCCAACTTCCCCTTTTTATTTTTCACGCATAAACAGCTGTACCGATGCCAAACTAAAAATTAGTTAAAAAGGAGGGAAGCAAGATGACGAAAAAGTTTAACAAAGGCAGCCGTAATCAAAACTCCCCGCAAGCAGGAAACGCTGAGGCGGAATTTGCTGCTGAGTTTGTCAGCGGCGATAACAGCAAGGGCAATAAACGCAACACGAAAGCCCAGAAAAGCAAAACGAATCCACAATAAAGGGGGTGCCGGCATTTTACCGGCACCTCTTTTATGAATGAACGGTTATTGACCGTTTGCACCCGCCAGTTCCTTGATTTCCTCAGCAATTTTGCCCTGAATCCCTTCAACAACAGAAAAATCCATCGCCGCAATATAAATCGCTTCAAGCTCATCATGGAGCTCTTTTGCCTTTGCAAGATAGCTGGTTGCCTCCGTCATTTTGCTTTTATATTTCGCCGCTATTTTACTAATAATCTCGGCAAAAAGATCATCCGTTCCCGGGTCAATCAAAATTTCGTACATATCGATGATTTCATCGCCATCCCTGCTCGGGAAATATTCATGCGGGGCCGTACTATCAAAAATAGCCACACCGAGTTCCCGGAAAATAAGCATATCCAGGCTATGCGGGTCAAAGCCGCAATGGTATACTTCGACATCGACACCGCGCTCTTCAGCGGCAGCAGCCAATTTTTTTAACATCGTTGATTTCCCAGTTCCGGGGCGTCCTTTAATGAAATAGCGTTTTTGAATCTCTTCCGTCAAATTCGGAACAAAATCAACGGCACCCTTTGGTGTTGCGGCCCCTAAGAACCGATGGCGGACATCCGCAACCTTATTCAACTTCATTTTTCCAAAAAAGGTGTCAATTAGCTTTCTTGTCAATTGGTCTGCCTTGTTAAAGTCCATGCTGTTAATATAAATTTTTTCCCAGTCATCATGAATTTCCAATGCTTCTTTAAAGGTCGCGTACGCCTTCTGGAACAATTGACTATTCTTATCTGTCAGCTGCTGGATTGGTTTCTTTTGAACGGCAAGCGCCCTTGCATTCCAGGCCTCGCCAAGATTAATGTATTCCTCAACGGCCCCTGGTGCTTTCGGTTCAATCACATGCGGCGCAGTACCATCAACGATTCCTACCTTCAAAGCGGGGATTAACACGCCATCAATCGAATTATTATCAGATGAACAATGCAGAAATTCAACATTATAGCCTTTTTCAATCCATTCATGGCCAATTTTCTTCATTAGTGAGGATTTACCTGTTCCTGGACCGCCTTTTAGAATAAATAAGCGATCAAGTCCCTGGAGGTTGGAATCGTACAGATTATGGAACCCTCTAGCTGTATTACCGCCGGCAAAATAATTTTTAATTTTTCCTGCCACTCATCAACACTCCCTTTTTCATCATAAACATAAGGTTAATTTCACACTATCTTATGCTTATGCCGTCTATAGGTGAGTGCCTATATTAAAATTTCACTTTCTCAACTCGACGATTTCTGCTTTTGTTATTTCTTTTAAATCCTCCGGCGCCAGCACGATTTGAACGCCGATTTTTCCAGCACTGACAACGATTAAATCAAGGAGCGAGCAGCTTTCATCGAGGAAGGTCTGATATTCCTTTTTCATCCCAATCGGGGAACAACCGCCGCGGATATAGCCGGTCCATTTTTGGATATCCTTTACGAAAATCATTTCGACCTTCTTTTCAGCAGCTGCTTTGGCGGCCTTTTTTAAATCCAATTCGGCAGCAACTGGAATAACAAAGACATAGATATTTTTGCTCACGCCTTGTGCGACAAGCGTTTTATATACTTCGTTTACGTCGCGGCCAATCTTCCCCGCCACCGAAACACCATCAATTTTTCCATCTTTGTTGTCATATGTCAGCATACAATAGCTGACCTTCTTCGCATCCAAAATGCGCATTGCATTTGTTTTCGCCTGTGCCATTTTGATCATCCTTTTTAACTTTTTATAAAAAAGCCTTTTTGTCTTTATTTTAGCAAAATTTCCATGTTTTTTTATCGTGATTCATTAGTTTACTTTCTACTTTTCCAAGTTTACTTTCCACCATACACAAAATCACCCAAATTTTGTCACCCTTTTGTCACTCTATGAAACCACTAATATAGTAAACTAAAATTATCCAATAGATTTATAAACAATAATGTGAATTTATTCACAAATTATTTTTACAAAAATACATAGAAAACAATTTGAGGTGGTTAAGATGAAATACGATTTAGTTCTGCTGCATGCGCCGAGTGTTTATGACTTTCGAAAAAACTCCCTGCTGGCCGGTCCGATAAGCGATGTGGTGCCGTCATCGCCAGTTTTTGAAATGTATCCCATCGGACTGACAAGTATTGCTGACTATTTGGAGCGCTACGGGCTGCGGGTGAAGATCATCAATATCGCCAACCGGATGCTGATGAGTGAAACATTTGATGTGGAGAAAAAACTAAGGAAAATCCAAACGAAAGCATTCGGCATCGACCTCCATTGGCTCCCGCATGCCCATGGCAGTATTGAACTAGCAAAAATTGTGAAAGCAATCCATCCTGAAACACCGATCATCTTCGGGGGCTTGTCGGCAACGTACTATCATAAGGAATTAATTGAATACCCGTGTATCGATTTCGTTATGCGCGGCGACTCAACGGAAAAGCTGATGCTCCTGCTGATGAATAAACTTGAAGCGGGAAATACCCATTATGCCGACATCCCTAATTTAACCTGGAAAAAAGGCAGCGAATGCGGCTACAATCCGATTACATATGTGCCAAAGGATTTGGATGATATCGACGTTCCCGGCTATCGCTATACGATTCGTTCCGTGTTTAAATATCGTAACTTCCTTGACCCAATCCCCTATAATGGCTGGCTGCAATATCCGAACACCGCTTTACTTACAGCGCGCGGCTGTACGCAAAACTGTCTGATCTGCGGCGGTTCCCGGGAGGCCTATGACCAAAACTGCAACCGCAATTCGCTCGCTTTACGGTCGCCGAAGAAGCTTGTCGAAGATATTCAATTTATTTCCCGCTTCAGCCGGGCGCCAATTTTCATTCTTCATGATTTAAGGCAGGGCGGCCGTGAATATGTCAATGAGTTTTTCAGCAAGCTTAAAAAACTGAATCTTAAAAATGAAATCGTGTTCGAATTATTCCAATATGCGGATGAGGAATTTTTCAAACAAATGAATGATAGTGTCCCAAAATATAGCATTGAAATTACCCTTGAAACCCATGATGAAAACATCAGGCGCTATAATGGGAAGTTCAGCTGTACCAATCAAAAAGTCATCGATACGCTTAATTTTGCCTTAAAGAACGGTTGTAAAAAAATTGACTTGTTCTTCATGGTCGGAATTCCCGGACAGACCTACAAAAGTGCTGTTGAAAACATTGATTTCTGCGAAACGATTCATCTAGCCTGTCAGCAGGATTCAAGGATTTTTTACTTTGTGGCACCGCTCGCACCGTTCCTTGACCCGGCAAGCCCTGCCTTTGAACATCCGGAAATCCATGGCTATAAAAAACTCTGCCACACCTTGGAGGACCACCGCACGGCGATCACCCAGCCATCGTGGAAGCATATGCTTAGCTATGAAACTAAGGATATGACCCGGGATGATATTGTTAATTCAACCTATGTAGCCGCCCTAAAGCTAAATGAGTTTAAATTAAAATATCATCTCATCGATCAAACCGGCTATGAAGACATTAAAGTGAAAATTGAAAAGTCGATGGAATATATCGAAAAAATTGATTACCTGCTCTCACTTCCTGAGGATCAGCAGGTGGGGGAATTAGCAAAAATTCAACAGGAAATTGAAGAATTAAATAAATACAGCATCTGTGGGAAAAACGAATTAAAGTGGGAAGTCCAAAAGAATTATGCCAATTTCTTCTCGCTTGCCTTAGTCGGAATTGAGCAGCTTTACGAGGATTACATGAATAAATTCAGGCATTGGCTAAGCCCAAAACGGCGCCAGCAATTCCAGCTTGAACCTGAACAAAGAAAGATGAAAATGTAATCAATTAAAACACGCAGGTTGGCCATTAACATTCCAGACCAGTATTCACTGGTCTTTTGTTTTTTAAGAGAACGTCTTGAAATTTACAATGTTAAGGAAATTCAAATATAAAAAAGCCTAATTTCCCGCTTTAATACTGGAAAATCAAGCTTTAGTTTCTTCATTATACGGCCCTTTATTTAGAGTAATTATTTTTCAGTGGCTCTATTTCCCATTGCAATAGAAATTCTATTCCAACTGTTAATTTGATTAATTATTAGAACAAGGTCAACATACTGTTTCTCATCATAGTGTTCACGTACTCGTTGATAAAGCTCATCTGGAACACGTTTTGTCGGGATTAATGTCACATGCTCTGCCAACTCTAAAGCTATTTTTTCTGCTTCTGTATAGAATTCACACTCTTGCCAAGCACTAACACAGTATATTCTTTGTTCTGTTTCACCCATTTTTCGAGCATCTGCTGTATGCATATTCAAACAATATGCACAGCCGTTAATTTGAGAAACACGAATTTTAATAAGCTCACGAAGTTTTCGTTCGATTGCTGTCGTTTTTGTGTATTTCTCCATATCCATCATAATTTTCATACCATCAGATGCAATTTCATAATAAGAAACTCTTTGGCTCATAAAGCAAGACCTCCTTGATTTAGTATAAGACTATTATACCCTTACAAGAACATCTGTACCATTTTTATAAAGGAATTGCTTCGGTCAATGCGGTTCAACTTTATTTCAAAGATACACTTATGAAAGATATTTTCTTCACTAAATTTATTTTTACTAAAATGAGCTTTTGTTATATAGATTAAAAAGGTGTTGGGGACATTCCCCAACACCTTTTTAATGCCCGCCCAAGTAGGCTGCTCTGATTTGATCGCTTTGGCTCAGTTCTTCTGAAGTACCTGAAGCGACAATTTTCCCCGTTTCAATGACATAGGCACGGTCGGCGATGGATAACGCCATATTGGCATTTTGCTCAACCAACAGGATGGTGGTGCCCGTTTGATTGATTTCCTCTATAATCCGGAAGATTGTTTTCACAAGCAGCGGGGCAAGACCCATGGAAGGCTCATCTAACAGCAATAGGCGCGGTCTGGCCATCAAGGCACGGCCCATCGCCAGCATTTGCTGCTCGCCGCCTGATAGCGTTCCTGACAGCTGCTTACGGCGTTCCTGCAAGCGCGGAAAAAGCTGAAACACCTTTTCAAAGTCTTCGCGAATGCCCTTTTTATCTTTGCGCAAGTAAGCGCCTAATTCCAGATTTTCCTCAACCGACATGTTGGCAAATACACGGCGTCCTTCAGGTACCTGTGAAATACCCCGCTTCACAACTAACTGCGGGACCTTCCCGGCTAAATGCTCACCCTCCAACAAAATTTCGCCGGTCTTCGGCTTTAATAATCCGGAAATAGTTTTTAACAACGTACTTTTTCCAGCACCATTGGCACCAATCAGTGTGACAATTTCACCCTGTTTGATGTCGAGGGAAACTCCCTTCAATGCATGAATATTTCCATAGTAAACATTTATATCGCTTATTTTCAGCATTTAAGAGACCTCCTCGCCAAGATACGCTTCGATGACTTTTGGGTTATTTCTGATTTGCTCCGGAGTACCCTGGGCAATCAATTGACCATGGTCAAGCACATATATTCGTTCACATACTCCCATAACAAGAAGCATGTCATGTTCAATTAATAGAATCGTTAACGAAAACCGTTCACGGATCAAGGCAATTAAATTCATCAGTTCCTCGGTTTCCTGCGGATTCATCCCGGCAGCAGGTTCATCAAGGAGCAATAATTTTGGGTTGGCCGCCAGCGCCCTGGCAATTTCAAGCCGGCGCTGCTGCCCATACGGCAGGTTCTTCGCCTGTTCATGCATGACCGACTCTAGCTTAAAGATTTTCAAGAATTCAATCGCCTTTTCCTCCATTTCCTTCTCACCGGAAAAATGGGAAGGGAGGCGAAGGAGGGAGCTGACAATCGAATGCTTGGCAAGCGAATGGTAGGCAACCTTTACATTATCAAGCACAGATAAATCGCTAAACAGGCGGATGTTCTGGAACGTCCGGCTGATTCCTTTTTGGTTAATTTTATAAGGGGCCTGTCCATTTAATTTTTCGCTATCCAGCGATATAATTCCTTCAGTCGGAACATAAACACCTGTTAACAGGTTGAAAAATGTTGTTTTGCCAGCACCATTCGGGCCAATTAAACCGACGAGTTCTCCTTGATTTAATTCTAAATTAACTTCAGAAACGGCCTTTAAGCCGCCAAAACGGATTCCGACATTTTCGACTTTAAGCAACGGTGTTTTTGCCATCATTGTGCACTCCTCCTTTAGCAGCTTTGCCTAGTTTCAAGAAAGAGGTAATTTCTTTCGATCCCATCAATCCTTGCGGACGGAAAAGCATCATCACAATCAGTACAAGGCTGTAAATAACCATCCTTACTTCCGGATAACTGGAAAGGAAGGTTGAAATGATCGTTAAAGCAATGGCTGCAATCACTGCCCCCGACATACTTCCCAAACCACCAATCACGACTAAAATCAAAATATCAAACGATTTCAGAAACCCGAAATTTGGGGGCTGGATAATATAAAAGTTATGGGCATGCAAGGCACCGGCAACACCGGCAAAGAAGGCACCAATGATAAAGGCGATTACCTTATAAAATGTCGTATTAATTCCCATCGCATCAGCAGCAATTTCATTTTCCCTGATGGAAATACAGGCTCGTCCATGCGTCGAGTTCGTGAAGTTGACGATGACAACAATTGTAATGACGACACAGGCAATCAGCCATGGCCATGTTGTTAGATGGGTTACGGTCATGCCGCTGGCCCCGCCGACATAATCAATATTTAAAAAGACAATCTTGACAATCTCACCAAAACCAAGGGTCGCAATCGCCAAATAGTCCCCTCTCAGTCTCAGAGTTGGAATTCCGATAATTAGACCGGCAATCGCTGCCGCCGCACCGCCAGCAAGGATGGCCACTGGGAACGGCAGGCCCAATTTCATTGTTATGATGGCGGAAGCGTAAGCCCCAACCGCAAGGAAACCGGCATGTCCAATCGAAAACTGCCCGGTAACGCCAATAATTAAATGAAGACTGGCGGCAAGGATGATATTGATGCCAATCGAAAATAAGGTGTTAACATAAAAGGAGTTTAGTGTTCCCCCGTTAATGAGTAATTGCGTAACAACCGAAAAGATAACAACTAGAATAATTGTGCCCCAAAAACCTTTTGCCTTTTTTAATAGATTCATCGCGTCATGCCCCCCCTAGACCTTTTCCCTGACATTTTTGCCTAATAGGCCTGCAGGACGGAAAATTAAGATCAGAATCAGCACAACAAACGCAACGGCGTCTCGCCATAGCGAGCCTCCAGTCGCACTTACAAGCGCCTCAATCACACCCAATATTAATCCGCCGGTCATTGCTCCAGGGATAATTCCAATTCCGCCAAAAACAGCGGCGACGAAGGCTTTAAGTCCGGGGATAATTCCCATCAACGGTTCAATTTTTGTATAGTACATCCCGAAAATCACTCCGGCTGCACCGGCAAGTGCTGAACCAATCGCAAACGTGGCAGAAATCGTGTTATTTACATTAATCCCCATCAATCTTGCGGCGTCCATGTCATGGGAAACGGCCCGCATCGCTTTGCCGATTTTGGTCTTATGAACGATAAATTGAAGCACAATCATTAAGCAGATCGATACAGCTAATATAAGGATCGACTTGCCGCTAATGGTAACACCGAAAATTTCAAAGTTCTTCAATGGAACGATATTGTCCGGATAGGACTCGAGCTGGGCACCGCGAACATAAATCGTGCCGTATTCGATAAATAAGGAAACCCCAATCGCCGTAATCAGGGCAGCAATCCTGGTTGCATTCCTTAGCGGTTTGTAGGCAATCCGCTCGATTAAAACGCCAAAGATGGCGCAGGCAGCCATGGAAATAAGTAAGGCTGGGAAAAACCCTAAATGAAAAATAGTAATAGAATAAAAGCCGATGAATGCACCCACCATGAAGACATCCCCATGGGCAAAATTAATAAGTTTGACAATCCCGTATACCATTGTGTAACCCAAGGCAATCAGAGCATAAATACTACCTATGGAAATTCCATTGACAAGCTGCTGAATAAATTGTTCCATGTTCAAAACACTCCTTAGAAAGGACTCTGTAAAAGTGAATAGGGAGACATAAATTCTCCCTATTCTTTTTGAAAACTATAAAATTTGTCTAGCGCATGCACCCAGCGACGCCGCTAAACGGTGCTTCCGTTTTCTATTTATGGATTTACCTTCGTTTTAAATGTTTGTTCGCCGTTTTTGTACTCTAGAATAACAGCTGCCTTGATTGGGTCATGGTTTTTATCAAGCTTCATTTTTCCAGTGATAAGTTCAAGCCCATCTGTCTCAGCAAGAGCCTTTTGGATTTTCTTTGGATCGCTGCTGCCGGCACGCTTGATGGCATCGGCAATGAAATAAGCCGAATCGTAACCTAAAGCGTTGAAGGCATCAGGTGACTTATCTTTGTATTTAGCTTTGAAGGCTTTCACGAAATCTTGAACCTTCTGATCAGAATCCCCAGAAGAATAGTGGTTGGTAATAAACGTATTGTTTAAGGCATCCTTGCCGGCAAGTTCTACTAGTTTAGGAGAATCCCAGCCATCTGCTCCCATCATTGGAACCTTCATTCCTAATTCACGAGCCTGCTTGACAATTAGACCAACCTCTTCATAATATCCTGGAACAAAAATGAAATCAGGATTTTTCCCTTTAATATTCGTTAATTGGGCGTGGAAGTCGGTATCCTTCGCTAAATATGCTTCTTCAATGACGATATTTCCGCCCTCTTTTGTAAATAATTCCTTAAAGGAGGCAGCAAGTCCCTTAGAATAGTCACTTGCACTGTCAATGAAGACAGCAGCCGTTTTAACATTTAATTCCTTCGCTGCAAAATTCGCTGCCACTGTCCCTTGGAATGGGTCAATGAAGCAAGTACGGAAGACGAAATCATTTAATTTGCCTTTTTGCACTGTCACGTCAGCACTTGTACCAGTTGGCGTCAAGAGAGGAATGCTGTTACTTTGAGCAATTTCTATCTGTGCTTTTGTATTTCCGCTTGTAGCGGCACCGATAATAGCGGAAACCTTATCTTGGCTGATCAGCTTTGTAGCACCATTAATCGCTTCTGGTGCATCAGATTTATTGTCAAACGGAACAAGCTTCAACTTCTTACCATCGATCCCATCTTTATTAATCTCTTCTAACGCCAGTTCAATCCCCTCTTTAATCGATTGACCGTAAGAGGCAACACCTCCGGATAACTCAAGGTTGGCTCCAATCTTAATCACGCCATCCTTTTCGCCATCGCCGCTTGCACTTGAATTACAGCCTGCCATCACACCTGCCGCTACCATAAGCGACATGAAAATACCAGCTAACTTTTTCTTTCTCATGGCTTTACCCCCTGTTTTTTTAAAAAGTTTTCCCAACTTGTTTTTCTTACTGTTTTCAAAAAAGATAATATTCTGAAAATATTGTACCTAATATTTTGGAGTTCGTCTAGTCATAAAGTATGTTATTTTAAAATAATTTTAAATATAATGACAATTCTCCTTATTACATGCTGCATAGTGTTTATTCCTAAAAAGTGAATAAGGTTTTATTTTACAAAGGAAAATAATACAGCTTTTCAATTATTTTGTCGAAATATAATTTCTTCGCAAAAAAAAATAAAGGAGACTCCTGATTTAGGAATCTCCTGCTTCTACTGGTTAAAGTAATTGTTTGCTCTTCGTTTCCTTTCCCAAAAAGAGAACGGCACCTGCCCCAATTAGGACTGAAATACAAAAACAAGTAAAAATGATCGAAATCGAAATGTTTTGTGCAACAAAATAACCGACCAATAAAGGCCCCAACACACCGCCAATCCGTCCAAAGGAAGCGGCCATCCCTGTACCTGTACCGCGGATCACAGTTGGATATTGTTCCGGTGTATAGGCGTAAAGGCCGCCCCAGGCGCCGAGGTTAAAGAACGACAACAGAATTCCCGCCGTCATTAACATCGCCGTTGTTTCGGCAGACCCAAAAAGGTAGGCACTTACAGCCGTGCCCGTTAAGTAGACCACTAACACAAATTTCCGCCCAAACCTTTCAATGCACCAGGCGGCGGTAAAATAGCCCGGCAGCTGCGCAAGTGTCATGATTAGCACATATTCAAAACTCTTAATTAAACTAAAGCCTTTCATAACCATCACACTTGGAAGCCATAAGAACATTCCATAATAGGAGAAGACAACGCAGAACCAAACAATCCATAGCATTGCCGTCTGGCGGCTGTATTCTTTGGACCACAGCTTCTTCAAACTTTGAAGAGCCGAGATTTTCTCCCTCTCCTTGATGGCTGAAAAGCGCGGCGAATCGGGCAGACCGATACGCAAAAATAAAGCATAGAACGCCGGAAAGGCACTGATTAACAATGCTGCTTGCCAGCCAAACTTTGGTATTACAAAATAGGAAATGACAGCCGCAATCAACCAGCCTCCTGCCCAAAAGCTTTCGAGCAAAACGACAATCCGGCCGCGCTTTTCAACCGGGACACTTTCAGAAACAAGTGTCGAGGCAACCGGAAGCTCCCCGCCTAAACCGGCACCAATAAAAAATCTTAACACTAAAAAGATCGTAAACGTTGATGTAAAGGCTGAGGCACCGCTCCCAACCGAAAATAATAATAACGTAATGATAAAAACATGCTTGCGGCCAATCCGATCAGCCATTAACCCAAAAACGAGGGCCCCAACCGCCATTCCAATGGAATTAATACTGCCAATCCAGCCCATCTGGCCCGGAGTTAAATCCCATTCCAGCTTTAAAGCCGCGATAATGAAGCTGAGCATGCCCACATCCATGGCATCGAACATCCAGCCCATCCCGGCAATTCCAAGTAATTTTCGTTCTGATATTTCCTTCTTGTTGTTCATTGGATCCCCCTTATGCTGAATCTCTGTTCACATTATTCCCCAAAAACAATTTTTTAGAGACGGACAGTACATCTATCAGCCATAAAGGTATTTTAACCCTTGTCTTTACAGATGTCACTACAAAAAAAGAGAATACGAATCTCGTATTCTCTCTTTTACTTAATTATTTAATCCAAGCTCCATCTGCACCTACGCGGTATGAGCCGATTTTTGTGTTAGCTGCCATGTGGCCGTCGCTGTATAGGTAGTACCATTTTTTAGATACTTCAACCCAGCCAGTTTTCATTGCTCCAGAGCCATCAAGGTAGTACCATTTGTTCGATAACTTAACCCAGCCAGTCTTCATTGCACCAGAACCATCAAGGTAGTACCACTTGTTCGATACTTTAACCCAGCCTGTTGCCATTGCGCCGCTTGAATTTAAGAAGTACCACTTACCGCCTGTTTTAACCCAGCCTGTTTTCATTGCACCACTAGCGTCAAGGAAGTACCATTTACCTCCTACTTTCGCCCAGCCTGTTGCCATTGCGCCATTTCCATTAAGGTAATACCAAGTATTTTTATCCTTTACCCAGCCTGTTGCCATTGCACCGCTTGGATTTAAGAAATACCATTTGCTACCTGACTTAACCCAGCCAGTTTGCATAACACCATTTTTATCCATAAAGTACCATGTTCCATTATCATCAACCCAGCCAGTAGCATAATCCGTCATCGAGTTACTTTCTGGTCCAATGAAATACCATTTACCGTTTTGCTTTACCCATTGTGTTGATTTAATTGTTACAGAATACTCAGTTTCATTCCCGTTATCATCTGCAACAAAAAATGGAAGCTCTCCAACATCTGCGAGATATTTGAGATCTTTAACGGTCGGTAAATCGAAGGATTCATCATTTTTGATCAAGTCAAGAAGCTCTTCATCGTCAATTTCGCTCACACGAATTAGCCAATTTATATATTTCTCTTTATCTAAATAGGCCACTCCATTTGCAAAACGTATATCCACGTCATCTGAATAGTCTGGATCTGCTCTATGAACAGTGGAAAGAGTTGTAGCATTTGCTGATTTAAATTCAATCCGGTTTACTTCAAGTTTCCCATTTTTACCAACTAAATTAAAAGTAAAGTTGTTGCCCTTTTTTTCAGCTTCAATTGTTTTACCATCATTGGTAAACAAGGTAATGCTTTTTAAGTCAACGGTTTTAGCGGCTGCAGCATGAGAAACATTTGCTGGAAGCACGGCTAAAAGCAAAAGTAACAAAAAGCTTGATAGTGCAATAATTTTTTTCACAATAATCCTCCTTAGTGAATGTGATGACCCCTTGCAAATAGTACTAGACTACTAGTTTGCTATATGATGCAATATTACTATTTTACATAATACTACCATTTTCTACAATGTTTTATTTCAAAATTCAACAAATTATTTTACGTATGCAATCGCTTTATCCATTAATGAAGATCTTCGCTGCTTTTTTAGATTTACATAATGGTCTTTAATGGATTTAGCATCATTAGAACTGTACCCATTTTTCTCTAATTCTTTAACAAGTGCATTGTAAATATAGTCAAATGAATGATCGGTGCTAGCTTCAAGCTTTTTAGCTGCCCCGTTGTACTTCGAGTAAAAGTAAAAATAAGAAATCTCATCGCCATTGGATTTCTTCGATTGATATTCGTTGAAAGCATAGGATAAGAGGGAATTCAGCTTGTCATCTGCCTGTGCTTGTAAATCATTGAAAGCCGGCTGGTATTTTTCCAAAATCGCGCCAGCAGTCAGTTTCACAATTGTAGGTTTTTTGACCTGACCCGCATTTTTATTGGTGCTTTGACTCTGTGTGGCCCCTGTCGCTGATTCTGCCGGGTCAGCTGGGGCAGCTGTTCCAGACGCATCTGCCGTTAAATCGGAACTTTGCTCGGTTGCTTCTGCACCAGAACCATCCTCAGAAACATCATCACCAGGCAATTTGACCTTGAAATCATTTTTGACTATCTCTTCCACTTTTTCATCTGCAGTATTATATTCTTTTATATTTAAAAAATAGTAAAGAGTACCTGCTCCAGCTGCTAACAGTAAAACAACGACACTTAAGATAATTTTCCACTTTTTCACGTTCTGTCCACCTTTTACTTTTCAATAAACTCCTTCTTCACATTATCACATTTCAGCATTTTTGCGACATATTTTTTCCATTTTGTATATAATTACGACAAAATCCACCAGGGTCATTCTTCCTAGGCAAAAATACCCTGCTCCATGAAAAGAGCAGGGGTCTTTGATCAGCACATTAATCCAGCGCTTCTTCAACATTTTTAAATTGGTTAAAAAACATTTGATAATATCGGCCTTGGGCGCTCATTAGTTCGTCATGGCTTCCTTGTTCGACGATTTGCCCGCCGTCAATCACCATAATTGTATCAGCATCGCGAATCGTATTTAAGCGGTGGGCAATGATAAAGCTCGTCCGCTCTTCCATCAGCTTGAGCAAGGCCGCTTGAATATGGAGCTCGGTTCTCGTATCGATGCTGCTGGTCGCTTCATCTAAAATCAATAGCGACGGCTTTGCTAACATCACCCTGGCAATCGCCAACAGCTGGCGCTCCCCTTGGCTGAGATTGCCGCCATTTTCCGAAAGGATGGTTTCATATTGATGGGGGAGCCGTCTGATAAAACCATCGGCATTAGCCATCCTTGCCGCCGTTTCGACCTCGTCATCACCTGCACCGGGTTTCCCGTACTTAATATTCTCCTTAATCGTTCCGGAAAATAAATACGTATCCTGGAGGACAAAACCAAAGCAGCTCCTTAAGCTGTCTCTTGTATAGGTACGAATATCGCGGCCGTCTAGAAGAATTCTCCCCTCGGTGACATCGTAGAAGCGTGTCAGCAGGTTGACAATCGTCGTTTTCCCCGCCCCTGTCGGACCGACCAGAGCGGTACTGCTGCCGACAACCGCCTCAAAACTGACATTTTTTAGAATTGGCACATCCGGCCGATAACCGAAGCTTACATTCTCAAAGACAACATGGCCTTTCGGATTTTTTAGGTCCGCTGCATTAGCTGTATCCGCCGTTTCTTCCTGTTCATCGATGATTTCAAAGACACGCTCAGCCCCGGCAACACCTGACTGGAGAATGTTAAAGATGTTGGCAAGGTCATTAAGCGGCCGGACAAACTGCCTCGAGTAGGTGATGAAGCTCGCGATAGCCCCAACCGTAATCAAACTCTTAGAAGCAAGGATCCCGCCAATGACAGCGACAATCGCGAAGCCGAGATTATTAATCACGTTCATAATCGGCATCAGAAATCCCGACCAAATTTGCGCCTTAAGCCCAACCGCACGGAGCTTTGTATTGACGGCTTCAAACTCTTCGATGACCTTATCCTCATGATTAAAGGCCTTGACGACTTCAATGCCGGAAATGGTTTCCTCAATATGGCCATTTAATTTCCCAAGCTGTACTTGTTGATTTTTAAAAAAGACACTCGTTCTTTTCGCAATCGTCCGTGTCAGCAAGAAGACGAGCGGGACGGTCACTAAGCTTGCCACCGTTAACAACGGGCTTAAGAATAACATCATGATTAACGAGCCGGCAATGACAATTAGCCCTGACATCAGCTGTGTTGTTGATTGCGAGATTGTGTTGCTGACGTTATCGACATCATTCGAAAGTCTGCTCATCAGTTCCCCGTGTGTTCGCGAGTCAAAAAAGGAAACCGGCAGCTTTTGCAGCTTTTTAAACAGGGCATCGCGAAGGCGCATGACCACCCTTTGGGCGACACCGGCCATCAGCCAGCCCTGTAAAAATGTCAGACCGGCATCGGCCACATAGGCGCACGTTAGAACAACAATCATGATTTCCAGGAACGAAAAATCTACTTTGCCATTATGAAGGCCCATCGCATCCACCGCTTTCCCGATTAAGAACGGGGCGAGGAGCATGAGAACTGCATCAATCACAATAAAAAGTAAGATGAGCGTGAGCATTTTGCGCTCATTGCCGAAATAATGCCAGAGACGCTTCAATGTCCCTTTAAAGTTTTTCGGCTTAACGACGGGACCGCGGAGCCGCTGGGCACCGCCGGGCCTCAATGGGGGAGGGGTGGAAGGGCTGCTCCCGGTTTGTTCCGTTCCCTTTGACATTTACAGCACCTCCTTGCCCATCTGAGATTGATAGATTTCTTGATAAACGGTACAGGTGTTGATTAACTCTTGATGGGTTCCAAACCCAACTACTTCACCTTGGTCAAGCACAACAATTTTGTCAGCATCGATAATCGAGGTAATCCGCTGGGCAATCAGGAGACAGGTAAGGCCTGCGGCATACTTTTTCAACCCCGCCTTTATTTTTGCCTCAGTAGCTACATCTACTGCGCTTGTGCTGTCATCCAAGATTAAAATCTCCGGTTTTTTCACCAACGCTCTGGCTATTGAAATCCGCTGCTTCTGCCCTCCGGAAAAATTAACCCCGCCTTGGCCAATCCTAGTTTCATAGCCCTCCGGAGAAGCGGTGATAAAGTCATGAGCGCCGGCAATCGCCGCAGCCGCTTCGACTTCTTCTTGGGAGGCATCTTCTTTCCCCCATCGAATATTTTCCGCCACACTCCCGGTAAAAAGGATATTCTTTTGCGGCACCATCGCAATCTTCTCCCTTAAAATGCTCGGGTTAACAAGTTTTATATCTTCGCCATCTACCTTAATAATGCCGCTCGCCGTATCATAAAAGCGGGGGATGAGTCCGACGAGGGTACTTTTCCCTGAACCGGTTGAGCCGATGATGCCGACTGTCTCACCTGGCAGGATGGTAAGGGTAATATCCTTTAATACGGCTTCACCGGTGGTCCCGTCATACGCGAAGGAAACATGTTCAAAATCGATTCTGCCTTTTTCCGTGTGAGACGGCGTTGTAGTCTCGTTTTTCCAAGTGATGTCATCCTGCTGTGAAAATACTTCGTCAATTCTGCCAGCAGATGCCTTGGCCCGGACAAACATATTAAAAACCATGGAGATCATCATCAAGGAAAATAAGATTTGCGTCATATAGTTGATAAACGCAATAATATGACCGACCTGAATGTTTCCGTCGCTGACCCCTAATCCGCCAATCCAGAGGACAACGACAATGCCGAGGTTAACCGTCAGCATAATCGCCGGGCTGAAGGTAGCCATCAGGCGCCCGGCTGCGATTGATTGCTGCTTAAACTGTTCATTCACCTTGGTAAACTTGCCAATCTCGACATCAAAGCGATTAAACGCTTTCACGACGCGGACACCTGATAAATACTCTCGCATCACACCATTCACCCGGTCCAATGCCTTTTGTACCTTTGCGAAAAGCGGGAACCCTAAGCGCAAATTCACGATAATTAACAAGGCAACAATCGGCACCACAACCGCGAGCACCACGGATAAATGGAGATTGAGGCGTGACGCCATGATGAGTCCGCCAATCGCAAGCAGCGGGGCCTTCACAAAAATCCGCATCAGTCCATTGACAAACACTTGCACCTGGGTGACATCGTTTGTCAGCCGGGTAATAAGCGACGCGCGGTCAAATTTATCAAGGTTTTTAGAGGAGAGCGTTTGAATTTTCTTAAATAAATCCGCTCGTAATTCTGTTCCAAAATTTTGCGATACGATGCTGGCCATAATGCTTCTTGTCGAAGCAGCCACTGCCCCACAAGCGGTAATTACCAGCATCAGGCCGCCCATTTTCAAGACATAATGGATATCCTTATTGGCCACGCCTTCATCGATAATTTTCGCCATAATCGTCGGCTGCAGCAAGTCACTAATCGCTTCAAAGGTGAGAAATAAGACGGCAATGCTGAAAGACTTCCAATATTTCTTTATGTATTTTGATAAAAACTTCATCTTCCCACCTCAGAATTTCGGCTCTCGTAATAATCTTATTATAATTTCGTTTTCTTCATTTAACAAAAAAAAAGACTAAAAAAAATGGCCCACAAATCAATCACGGGCCATTTTTAACGATGATTATTCTTGAACGGGGCTAAATTCATGGACCCAAACGCGCATTTGCGGGAGCCACGGCATTCCTGGGTGGTAAGCTAGGATCGATTGTTTATAATCCTCGACCGTTTCGAAGCCCTCGCGGCGGGCATCAGCGTCAGTCAGCTCACCGAGGCTTTGCGAATACACTTTTTCAACGACGAACTGACGGCCTTCAAGCGTCATGATTTCGCCTGGGTCGGCATATCTGCCATTTCGGCGTGTTGCCGTTTTTTCTCCTGCCAACACCTTCTTAACATCTGCTTCCATCGTCACTAACCGCTCAATGGAACATGTTTTCGGCGGCAATGTATTGTTTTCTTGTTGTGTCATGTTGAAATCCTCCTTTTACCAATTGATTTACCTATATTAACACTATTGTCAGCGTAATAAAAGCGGCAGAGGATTTCCCTCACACATTCAAATCTCTTTTTTTAAAAAAGAAAAAGGTGGCAAACGCAAGCGCGCCGATTAAAACAGCCGAAAGGACAACAAAGCAAGGCTTGAGTCCGCCGCCAAACATGACCTGTTTCGCCTCAAAATATTTAAACGGCGTCAAGTATTTTAAACCCTTGAGGTGTTCGTTCAAATCGATGGCGACCGATATCCCATATGTCAGCAATAGGATGGCCGTTGCTTGTGATGCCGCCGTCTTAGATTTCTTTTTGACCGCAGCAAGGGCACTGCCGATGACCATAAATAAGATTTGCAAAATAAACATTCCTGCCATTAATACGGCGATTTCACCATTGACGGGCTCGCCATGGCTGTATTTCCCCATGAGAATAATGGATGAAACGAGTGTGACAAGATTAAAGATAACGATATTCACGAATGCGGCCAATAATTTTGCGGTAATGATGGTCGTTCTTGCTACCGGCTTGGTGAATAAAAACTCCGACGTTTTATCACGCTCTTCTTTCGCTATAATCGTTGCCCCGAGCATCGCTGCATGGATGGTGGCCATCAATAACAAATAGAGGAAGAGCATACCATAATACCCGCTGGCCTTCGATAAATCCAAGTCCCTCATACCCAAAACCACCTTTAGTGATTTGGGAAGATCGGCCATCATCGTATTAATAGATTGGCCTGATGATGAAAACGCCTCAAATTTAGCCATCCCTGATGCTACCATAAAGAAGATGCCGATGCTCCAAAAGATGAGCGATTTCCGGTGCGACTTCAATTCTTTTAAAAATATATTCACGGTTGATCCACCTCCAGATTAGACAGCATGAATATCCTTTTTCGCATAAACCAAATAACTCGCTGCGATGGCAAGAATGATAATGATCGCGCCAGTAACTAAGAAGGATGCCTCGAAGCCTTTATTTTTCAGGATATAGGCGGTTTCAAAATATTTAAACGGCGAAAGATAGCGTTTCGCTTCCTCACCAGATGTGCCGCTAAGCATCCCTAAAAAGTAAAAGCCGAACACGGTTGCAAGTGAGACAGTCAGTACTGATTTTATTTTTGGGACAATGACAGAAATGATGATGCCTAGTGCTAGAAAAATCAGCTGAATAAACAACAGTGTAAGTGACAGCAAGATAAAAAGTTTGAAGCTAAAGTCTTCTGTCTTCACTTGAAACACCATGATGCTCGCAGCCGCTAAATAAACGATATTGGTCATGACAATTGCAGTAAGTGCCGCCAGCAGCTTTGCCGTCAAGACTCGGGTGCGGGTAACCGGCTTTGTTAACAGAAAATCTGCTGTTTTTTCCCGGACTTCCTTGCTGACAATCGCTGTGCCCAGATTCATCGCCTGAATTGCGCCGCACAAGGTAATAAACGCGAGCGGAAAGCAGTAGAATCCTAGAATCGTAAAGAATCCGCCCAGGTTGATTCCGAGTGCATTGCGGATGGCCTCCGGATACCCTTCCAGAATTTTGGTGAACTCCGCTGCATCACGCGCAAATGAAGGATATAGCGCCATATAAAAGACGACAATCGCTGCTAATGATATCGACCAAATCATTGTCGACTTTCGATAAGCCCTTAACTCATGCAAAAAGATATTCATAGCTTACTAGACCTCCTTTTCGTAGTAATGCATAAAGATCTCCTCAAGGTCTGGCTCTTCAATCCAGAGGTTGACAATTTCTGTCGTGGCGATTTTTTTCATGACATCGTTAATATTTCCTTTAAAAATAAAACTGGCAACGTTGTTGTTAACCTCTAAATTGTTGACACCGCTGATTTGGAAGTACTTCTGGTCTAGTGGTGCTGCCGTTTCAATTTTGAACTTTTTATAGTTGTTTTCTTGTAAGGTACTAATCTTTTCAACGGTGACAATCTTGCCCTCTTTAATGATGGCAACGCGGTTACACAAGCGTTGAACTTCGCTGAGGATGTGTGACGAAAAGAGAATTGTCGCCCCTTTTTTATTCTCTTCCTCTAGGAGTTCAAAGAATTTCTGCTGCATGAGTGGGTCGAGGCCGCTCGTTGGTTCGTCAAGGATAATCAGCTTTGGCTCGTGGAGCAGCCCTTGAACAATCCCGACCTTCTTTTTATTTCCGAGCGAAAGGTCATCAATTTTTTTATTAAGGTCGAGGTCCATAATTTCCGCCAATTCTTTGATGCGCTTGCTGCAATCCTTTTTATAAAAACTAGCTGAGTATTTTAATAGGTCTTTCACTTTCATATTGTCATAGTAGAAAACTTCCGACGGCAGATAGCCAATCTCCTTTTTTATTTCCGGGGCAAATTGAATGCAGTCCTTGCCAAAAATCGTCGCACTGCCGCTTGTTGGATAAATAAGCGATAGCAGCGTTCGAATCGTCGTCGATTTCCCGGCGCCGTTCGGCCCAATGAACCCGAAAATTTCCCCTTCTTCAACATGAAAGCTGATGTCGGTAATTCCTCTCGCTTTGCCGTACGTTTTTGTCAGGTTATTAATTTCAATTACATTCATCGCCTGAGACCCCCTTATTTATAAAAACATGTCGTTAAGACCTCGAAGTACTCTTCTGCTATGATTTGGAGTTGTTGAAAGTCGATTTCGTGTGTTGGTGACAGCTTTGCTTTGTTAAGCTCCTCTTCACTCAATTTTTCAAAGGTCCAAGTAATAATCTTGAGGATTTTTTTGACATCGACATCATCACGGAATTTCTTCAAATCGATGCCTTCATAAACTTTTCCAAAGTTAATATCCGTCAGTTCCTTTATCCTATTTCCTAATTCGATTTTAATTACAGTTGATTCCTCAAAATAAGCCTCTTCGATAAACTTAAAGATGTCCGGGTACTGGCTGAGCAAATCCATTTTGATCAATACTGCATGCCGAATCCTCTTAAAGAAATCTGCTTCGGAAAAATTGATTTTTTTGTAAAATTCATCGGCAAGCAATTCGTAACAATAGTCAAATAAAAATAAGTAAAGCTGCTTTTTGTTTTGGAAATAATGAAACAGCAATCCCTTTGATATTCCCGCTTCCTTTACAATTTCATTTGTCGAGGCAGTATCATATCCTTTCAGGGCAAATTCCTTTATGGCAGCATTAATGATTCGGTCTTGTTTTTCTTTATCTAGGTTGAGAAATTTTGAAAACATGGTCGTGTGTCCTCCTTTTATAGCGTTGACCACACTAGTCAATACGGTCATTATATTCCGGTTGACCCCTCCGGTCAATAGGAGACGGGCTATAATTTTTACAAAAATATGAATTGTTTGCAATGGTTATAGTATGGCTTTTGGGAATGTGCTACGATGCCAGTGGACGTTATTTTTTGGAGGTGAAAGATGATTACTGCAGTTAAAGACAGAGATCCATCGTTGAAGTTAGAAGGATTAATTGCAGCGCAAAACCGCTTGCCGGCCGGTCACCCAATCTTGCCAGTCTTAGCCGCTAAACAAGCATCCTTAGAAGCGGGTATTGGCGGCGAGGAAAGGGTCGCAGAGATCTTCCGGAAGCATCCATTTCCATTCGACAACCACATTTTTCACGACATATCCCCTTCAGCAGATGAAAAGTTTCAAATGGACTCCTATGTGATGACCCCTTGGTATGGTAACGTTTTGGAGGTTAAAAATATTGGTGGTGTCCTCGATTTCAAGGACAACCCCCCGCAGTTAATCCGCACCCGCGACGACGGACACAGAGATGGCTTTCAAAGCCCTGTTGTCCAATTAGAACGAAACCGCGAATGTTTGACCGATTGGCTTCGGAGCCGGAACATCCATCTCCCAATCTATGGTGCAGTCGTACTCGCTTATCCGAAACAAATTGTCGGCGTTCCACCTGAAAAAACCAAGCTTTTATATCCTTACTTAATCCCCTCTTTTATTAAAAACATCCCTAGGAACACGAAAAAGTTGGATATTGAAACTTTCAATTGGCTATCGGCGGAACTTCTAAATAGTCACCAGCGTTTTATTCCGGACCCAATATGTGAGACCTATAGCGTAAAGTTTGGGGACTTTCAAACAGGGTAAGGTGCGAGACGTGCGGCAGATTCGGGATGATTAAACTGCCAAGGACATGGATGTGTCCTTTTTGCAAGGCGACGGATTTTCTCGCACATCAGAGGACATTATTGGAGTGGTTTTTGATTTATAAGAGGGATATCACGAACCGGGAGTGTCGGGAGTTTTTGGGTGTAGATATCCACACAGCTACACGAATTTTACTAAGTATGAATTTACAAAGCGAGGGGACATTTCGTAACCGATCATATTCGATGTTCAAGTAAGTTTGTTGATTTGTTAGCTTTTCGACAAGTATATTGCACCTATCGGGGATGGAATTCGTGCTTCGAGAGTAAACTTCGCGTATCCGAGAGTATTCTTCTCTTTTGTGAGAGTAATTTACGTGTATCCGAGAGTAATTTCTTTAATCGAGAGTAAACTCCACTTAACCGAGAGTATTCTTCTCTTATGCGAGAGTAATTTCTTTAATCGAGAGTAAACTTCACTTATCCGAGAGTATTCTTCTCTTATGTGAGAGTAATTTACTCTTATCCGAGAGTAAATTCCATTTATCCGAGAGTAAACTCTCCCATGCACTGTATGTCTCTAAAAACGTGTAACCGCTCTCGCAAAATGATATTATATATATGAAAAAAACTTCAAAAAGGGTGTGCGTAAAATTGAAAAATGAATTGATTGAAAGGTTTACTTCCTATGTTAAAGTGGATACGCAGTCTGATGAAAACAGTGAAACCTGTCCATCCACTGAGGGGCAGTGGACGCTGCTTCGCATGCTGGTTGATGAATTAAAAACGATTGGCATGGCAGAAGTGACGATTGATGAGAATGGCTATGTGATGGCGACATTGCCAGCCAATACCAACAAAGACGTCGCAACCATCGGCTTCCTCGCCCATGTTGATACAGCGACCGATTTCACCGGCACGAATGTCAATCCGCAAATCGTTGAGAACTATGACGGCGGAGAAATCACACTTAACGAGGCCCTTAAGGTGGTCATGTCACCAACAGACTTCCCGAGCCTTAAAGAGTATAAAGGGCACACCTTAATCACCACCGACGGCACGACGCTGCTTGGCGCCGACAACAAGGCCGGTGTCACCGAAATTATGACCTCGATGGCTTACTTAATCAACCATCCGGAAATCAAGCACGGTAAGGTCCGCGTTGCGTTCACGCCGGATGAGGAAATTGGCAGGGGGCCACATAAGTTTGACGTTGCGGCGTTTAATGCCAACCATGCTTATACCGTCGACGGCGGCCCGCTCGGCGAGTTAGAATATGAAAGCTTCAACGCAGCGGGAGCAAAAATCACGGTCAAAGGAACCAATATCCACCCAGGTTCTGCTAAAGACAAGATGGTTAACTCGATGAAAATCGCGATGGACTTACATAGTAAGCTGCCAGCACAAGAAGCACCAGAACACACCGATGGCTACGAAGGATTCTACCATTTGCTCTCCTTCAATGGTGATGTAGAACAAACGAAACTCAACTATATTATCAGAGACCATGACAAGGAAACCTTCGAGGCGAGAAAGACAACAATTGAAAACATTGTCAACGAACTTAAAGGAAAATACGGCAGTGACAACATCATTCTCGAATTGAAAGATCAATATTACAACATGGGTGAAAAAATCAAACCGGTCATGGAAATTGTTGATATTGCTCAAGAGGCAATGGAGAACCTTGATATTAAACCGATTATCAAGCCAATCCGCGGCGGTACTGACGGCTCGCAGCTTTCCTACATGGGGCTGCCGACACCGAACATTTTTACCGGCGGCGAAAACTTCCACGGCAAATACGAGTTTATTTCCGTCGATAACATGATTAAAGCCACACAAACAGTGATTGAAGTCATCAAACTGACCGAACAAAAAGCTTAATTTTAAGGCTGTGTTAAAAGGGAATGTTGATTTCCGTTACAGGCGCAAGCGGTTCGCGGGGCGGGCGGTGAGCCTCCTCGGCGCTAAAGCGCCTGCGGGGTCTCACCTGTCCCGCTGCTCCCGCAGGAGTCTCGCGCCTTCCACTCCAATCAACATTGTGCTTAAAATCAACAATGTGCTTTAACACAGCCTAATTTTTAAAAAAAGAAAGCTAACCCGGAACCACTTTCGGGTTAGCTTTTTCCACGCCACTATACAATTGAAATGCACTATCCACTAATTTGGAGCGCATTAGCGCACTTTTCACCAATCGAAGCGCAACAACTAACACCCGACAATTGAAGCATGCTATCCGTCAACCGATTGAATAAAAAGCTGCTATACACTGTTGAAGACAAGAAACGGTCTCTTCCAGCTGGGCATTTAGCTGCTTCACAGGCCATTTTCCAGCGTCCGCTTCCAGGTCCTTGTGAATAAGCAAGATCATCCAAATCGAGAATACAGCTGAAAACAAATAATACTCGTGCAAAAACGCTTCGCCATCAATCTCCAGCTCCACGTGTTCAAGATAGGTTCGCAAAGCGCGCTCCCGAAACTGGCTCGTCATTTTTTTAGCAAAAAGGGGATGGGACATGTCGAGCGCATGGTACAAATCCCAGTAGGGGGTGTTTAGGTGCAGATGCTCCCAATCTAACACCATCAACCCATTAGCAGCGACCGCAAAATTCCCCGAATGCAAATCTCCATGCGACAAAACCAACTTCTTTGAAAATACCAATCTATCCATCAGAGAGAAAATCGGGCGAACGTGCCGCTCCTCCATTTGCAATGCCGGCAGCAGCTGGAAAAATTTATCCTCCTGCCTGCTAATGTCAGCAATAATTTCCTCAATCTGCGGCTTCAGGCCCGAATTCGGGACATCCGCAAATTGGTCTGTTGGCAGGGAATGCCACCAGGCCGCCCATTTGACCACACCTAAAACAGTTTCCTCATTAAAATCGTGTGAAAGCTGACCAAGGTCCTCAAGAATCATCCAATTTAAATCCGGAGAATCACTTATCTGATAGGAAATGATTTTCGGAAAAATGGCCGGAAATGAGGGGAGAACATGCTCATGGACCCACACCTCGCGGCCCAATTGACCGTTATTTGTTAATGGTTTAAATATATAGCTTGCCGACGGGGACAAATAGAATCTTTCGACAAATCTTCCATTCATCCCCTGATAGAGGTGTTCTTTCTTCGAGATTAACCCCTCATTTAACATCCCGTTGGCCAGAACAATATTACTAGGCAGCACCATAGACCACCCACCTATTCATATTCGTATAAAATTACCCAACATCTAAATTATCAGCTTCGGCAAAAAGCTCCCTTTTCGGAAATTCCTCCAAGGTGCCGGGCAGGGGAAACAGGTCGGACAATCTTTTCACTTGACCATCCTCCGTTTTAAAAACAATATGGTCACGCGAAAATTTCCGCGGTGTATCGATGCCGCATGCAGCACCGAGGGCGTAAAGCCCTTGGCGGACATTGATAATATAATTCATCACACGCCATTGCTTTTCCTCTGGCACAAGTGCTTCTTGATATTTCGGGTCGGTCGTCGTGACACCGGCCGGGCATTTACCTGTGTGGCACTGCATCGCCATAATGCAGCCATTGGCAATCATAAAGCCGCGCGCAGAGTTGACTGCATCGGCCCCAATCCCTAGGGCAATCGCAATTTTATCAGCAGAAATTAGTTTCCCTGAAGCAAAAATTTTCAACTTATCACGCACGCCGAACTGCCATGCCTTGTCAACAACAGCCACTAAAGCTGGAAAAAGCGGAAGTCCCATACTGTCGGCCATCGATTTGTACGTAGCACCCGTGCCGCCTTCACCGCCGTCAACAGTGATAAAATCAGGATAGATTTGCAGTTGATTCATCGCTTCGAAAAATTCATCGAGGTTCGAATGGTAGCCAACGACGATTTTGATGCCGACTGGTTTACCGCCTTCTGCTTGTAATGTTTGGATAAACTGCAATGTTTCATAGGAATTATGCAAAAAAGGAAAACGGTTCGGCGAATTAATCGTTTGCCCAACAGGAACTTTACGAATACTGGCCACTTTTGGGGTGACCTTTGAGCCTTCGAGATGACCGCCGCGAATTTTTGCCCCCTGGCCAAATTTAAGTTCGAATGCTTTTACATTCGGTTCGAACGCCTTCAACTTAAATTCTGCCAGCGAAAAATTCCCATCAAGATCACGATAGCCAAATAATCCCGGGCCAATTTGGGCGACAACATCGGCACCGCTTTCTAAGTGTTCCGGCGCAATGCCGCCTTCACCCGTATTAATCCATGAACCTCCCGCCATACTGCTGCCGCGGCCCGTCGAAAGGATATAGTGCTCCCCAACGGCTCCATATGATGTTGCCGAGGCGCCAAAGGGTCCAGATAGACGCCACGGAAATTCCCGTTCCGGACCAACAATAATAACGTCTTCTTCAGGAAAAAGCCAGCGGGTTACCTCATCCTTTTCAATGTGCTCTCTTCGGGTAAACAATCCTTCATGGTCAATTTTGTATTTCATCGCATGAATTTTTTCTTGATTATCAACCTTCAACTCTTCATTTAACAGCGGGAATAAACCATTGGCGATATAATAGCCTGGTTTTTCAAAGTCACGTTTGGAGCCAAAGCTTAACAGGTCGCTGCGATATTTGGCCGAAAAGACAATCCCCAAGAAGTCCGCTCGCGAAAAGGGACCGCTGCCATTATCGCTATCGAACCAATATTGACGAAGCTCGGGGCCCATTTTTTCCAACAGGTAACGCATCCAGCCCAAATACGGATGGGCGCGGATAATCGAATGCTGCGGTTTTTTCGCGACAAAATGAAGCCAGATAAACAAACAAAGCGGACCGACGATAAATACAACCAATAAAATGAGCAAAACCGTCAATAACAAATTCATTTCCCCCTCGGGTGTCAGGCACCATCCCACTTTAATAACATATGTACATTAGTAATGTGTTTAATCCTAATTTTACCACAATGAATTACTTTTTGACTTGGAATAATTAATTTTGAAACCTGTCTAAAATACTGAAAAACTCACCTAGAAACTCATAAAACAGCTTTTCTGTCGGGAGCAGTTCGCGTTCACTGGGAATGATCACCCCGACGGTCCGGCTAACGTTAGGTTCCGTAATCGGGATCTTGACCGTTGAACGCGGCAGGCTGTCAATTAAGGTGATTTCAGGAATCAGCGTCACTCCAAGCCCGGCTGAGACCAAGCCTTTAATCGCATCAATATCCTGCCCCTCAAATGATACCTTTGGCTGGAACCCAAGCTGACTGCAGGCATTAACAATAATATCCCTCAAGACAAAACCGTTTGGAAAAAGGACAAAGGAATCATCGCGCAATTCACTTAATGTTATGATTCGATTTCCTGCAAGCGGGTGGGTATGCGGCATGAGCGCAACAATATTTTCAGTAAATAACGTTCTTCCTTTAATTTTCTTTTCCTTTTTCGGCACAGGACCAAGCAGCGCAAGATTAATATCCCCTTTGATGACACCATCAATTAAATTAGGGTAGGACCCTTGATTCAGTTGAAACTTAACATCGGGATAGCGCTCGCGAAATGCGGAAATCGCTGTTGGTAAGGTGTAGGCCGCCAAACTGCTTGGGAAGCCAATCCGAATCGTACCTTTCTCTGGATCCAAAAATTCTTCCACTTCTCGTTTGGCATTGTCAATTAGCTTCATTGCCTGCTCCATTTGCTCTAAAAATAGGGCGCCAATCGGGGTCAGCCTTACATTCCGTCCTTCACGGTAGAACAAACTTACCCCCAATTCCTCTTCCAAATTCACGATTTGTCTGCTCACAGCCGATTGGGCGACATGCAGGGCGTGAGCGGCCTCCGTCACATGCTCTCTTTTGGCCACCTCAATAAAATATTGAATCTGTCGTAACTCCATCGATTTCCACCCCTCTATTCTAATCAATCTATTATCGGCATTAATCTTATCTATTTTTCATATTGCTTAGATTATTTTTCAATTATAAAATAAAACGATAATAATATGAAGAATATTCGGATTATATAACGGCACAAAAATTTAAAAGGAGTGAATACCATGCCAACAATTGAGGATGTAAAACAATCGGGGTCACAAGCAGCAAGGGATTATGTGAATGAAGTGTTCGAAACCGTGAAAAATCGCAATGCCTTTGAAAGTGAATTTCAGCAAGCAGTGAAGGAAATCTTTAATTCCCTCGTGCCTGTTTTTGCAAAACACCCAAAATATATCGAGCAAGGAATACTCGAAAGAATCGTTGAACCGGAACGAGTCATTTCCTTCCGGGTCCCATGGGTAGATGATTGCGGCAAAGTCCAGGTAAACCGCGGATTCCGTGTTCAGTTCAACAGCGCCATCGGTCCTTATAAAGGGGGATTGCGCTTCCATCCATCCGTGAATGCCAGCATTATTAAATTTTTGGGCTTTGAACAGACTTTCAAAAACTCCTTAACCGGCCAGCCAATTGGCGGTGGTAAAGGGGGAGCTGATTTCGATCCAAAAGGGAAATCGGACGGCGAAATCATGCGCTTCTGCCAAAGCTTCATGACCGAGCTTTATCGCTATATTGGACCGGATGTTGATGTGCCGGCAGGGGATATTGGCGTCGGGGCAAGAGAAATCGGCTATATGTTTGGCCAATACAAGAAAATCCGCGGCAGCTTTGAAGCAGGGGTGCTGACAGGAAAAGGACTCGGCTACGGCGGCAGCCTAGGACGAACAGAAGCTACAGGCTATGGCACCGTTTATTTTGTCCATGAAATGTTAAAGGACAAAGGGTTAAGCTTTGCTGGCAGCACGGTCGTTGTTTCCGGCTCCGGCAATGTTTCCATTTATGCAATGGAAAAAGCAGCGCAGTTCGGCGCCAAGGTCGTTGCCTGCAGCGATTCTAATGGCTATGTTTATGACGAAACTGGGATTGATTTAGAGACGGTCAAACAATTAAAAGAAGTGGATCGCAAACGAATCAGCGAATATGTGAAGTTCCACCCGCATGCACAGTACTTTGAAGGATGCTCCGGAATCTGGTCCATCCCGTGTGACATTGCCCTACCATGTGCGACCCAGAATGAAATTGATGAAACTTCGGCCAAAATCCTTGTATCTAACGGCGTCAAAGCAATCGGCGAAGGTGCAAACATGCCGTCAACGCTTGACGCGATTGATGTATTCCTTAATGGTGAAGTGCTGTTCGGTCCCGGAAAAGCAGCCAATGCCGGCGGTGTCGCCGTTTCAGCCTTAGAGATGGCACAAAACAGCGCAAAATTGTCGTGGTCATTTGAGAAGGTTGATGCCAAGCTCCACCATATCATGATTAACATTTATAAAAACAGCGTAAAAGCCGCTGAAGAATACGGCTTCCCAGGTAATCTCGTTGTCGGCGCCAATATTGCCGGATTCACAAAAGTTGCCGATACGATGATCGCACAGGGCATCATTTAAAAATCTCCTACTAAGGGGATTTTTTTATTTGCATGTTTTCAATCCCTCCTGGTTACATTAACATTGTTTCAATTCTCAAGGAGGTTTGCGATATGGATAATAAAGATACTCATGAATTTGTCGAAAAGCTGCAGGAAAATCAGGAAAAGGCAAAGAAAAATAAAGAACAGCACGGTAGAGGAAACCCAAGCGAGAAACTGCCAAATCATAAGCATTAGTAGAGGAACCACTCCAACCAGCTATCAATTAAAACAAGCAGCCCCGCAATAATACAATGCGGGGCGCTCAGTTTACTTATTCATATTCGCCAGAAACCCGCCAAGCAGGTCATCGATATCAGGTTCTTCTGTTTCATCCGTTTGTTGAGGCTCCTTTTTTGCACTTTCCCAATCAAAGGTGTCGAGATCATCCGCACTATCATTTAAGTCCATCGCCGCGGCTGCTTCGTCGTGACCACTGACTTCTTCATCATTTGAAGCAGCTGCCTCGTCATAACCTCCATCGATTGTTGCAGCAAGTTCATCCTGACCGCTGATTTCTCCTTCGGTTGCAGCGGCAAGTTCCTCAGGAAATAATTCCTCCTGTAGATATAACGCCTCTTCAATGTCTAGGGAGTTACTATTTAAGGCAGCGAGTAAGGACGTCGACCGAACAGGATCCGAAATCAGCTGATAAAGAATACTTCCTAATAACGCCTCGGAATGCTCATGCTTTAACCAATCACGCTGTACCTTCGTCAACTTTTTCGGAAGCGGAATGGTAATAGACTCCTTTTCCCTTGAAAAAGAACGGCCTACACCCTGCACCACAAACTCCGCCAGTTTACTGGAAAAGTTTCGCCTTTCAGTTTCCTTTAATTTTTGCAGCTGTTTTAAAATATGATCAGGTGTATCAGAAGGGACGCGAAAAGACAGTGCCTGGCCTCTGTTAATTTCAGTTGCGGCTGCTTTTTTCATCGAATCACCCTAATTTAACTCTTTACCGGGGCAGCTTTTTGTTTCTCCGTTCTTCTAACAAAGTCCGTAATCAGCTTATAATAGGCATTGGCCATCATCCAAATGCTTTCCTTATCATCTTCAAAGAATTCAATATTATAACCATCTAGATTGTTATTTAATGTTTTTAGATAATCCTTTAACACATGGGAACCACCGCCAACAAAATAACAAATTTCTGTTTGCGAGTTTTTGGACCATACGTTTCGCAATAAACGGTATTCCTTTTTAGCAAGGTCAAGAAGAATCCGGTCGGTTATATCATGAACGCTTGTCCGGCTTCCTTTCACCATGATATGATTGCGGTCATTTTTTCGTGTAATAATTTCGACAACATCACGACGGCTGTCGAGCTCCACACCATGCTTTGATCTAATTTCTTCACGAATTGCCTCCAATGATTCTGAAACTCCTAAGTTAAAGCCCTGGGCCTTATCATCGTCGACATTGCGGTTCTTGATGACCGCGATATCTGTTGAAAGCCCGCCAATATCTTGAATTAATATCCGCTTATCAATTAAATCCTTATTAATAATTTTTGAGTTATTATCCATCACAAGGTTAATAAAGGCGGCAAATCCTTCGGGGTAGACCTTCACTTCATTGAACTTGATATTTACCTTCAATCCCTGATACTTCGGTGTGACGAGGAATTCAACCTGATGAACGGAACCGATTAATTTAGAGCGGTAGCCGGCGTCCTTGCCTTCCTTTACTTCCCTTAACGGGAGGCCCGTCCCCAGTGTATAGTTGGCATCAATGACATTCTTTGTGCGCGGAAATTCCCCTTTGACCGCATCCAAGGCCAGGGCTGTAAACAGCATAATTAACGTTTGGTCTTCCTCCGACTTGCTGCTGCCAGGGTCTAATTCGGCAGCATTATTACTTTTAGCTGCTAAATTTCCAACACGATAAATTAGATTATTCTCTTTCAGGGCAGGGGAGTGCACCTTGATATGAATTCCATCTAACGGCTCTTTCGCATCCAGCTCTTCAATACCAATAACAGGCCGATCTTCCGTGTCTCTCGCGACAATGTTTGGAATATTTAATTCATACTCTAGTTCTCCGAAAATAGCCTTGATGGAGTCATTGCCTACATCGACTGCTGCCATTCTAGATTTAGTCATAAAAATCATCCCTTCTCATTTAATAGATTTATGTGTAAAGGTTGTTATGTATCTCTCGTTCGTCCTCTTAAGGCTATAGGAGATTAATAGATTCTTCAATGGGGCGGGCCAAAACGAAATACAAGTGTAAAAATGTAAACATTTCGTAAACATAGGAAGTCTTGTAAACATTTTTGTAAACATCACTGACAACTTTGTATACATGCCGAAACCACGGGATGTGTACGAGTTTGTATACTTGTAAACAGATTTGTAAACATTAAGTATACAAAAGGTAAACAAGTTTACACTGATGTAAACGATGCCCTTAATGTTACAAATATTTCAATAGAGGAGTTCCAAATTTAAAAAGACAAATGAAAAGGCACCCTCTAAAAGGTGCCTTTTCAAACTAGTAAACTATGATGCTATTTCATCACTTTCCAGAACTCGCCTGCTAGCGCTTGATATCCAGTTAAGCTAAGGTGAATACTTTGTGGATTTGGCAGGTATTCTTGAAACTTGCTTGCAATTACTGTATCTGTTGGGACAAATGTATCATCATGCTGTCCAGCCTGAGCTTGAATTTGACCATTTAACCCTTGCAAAAATGGCAATAACAGCGCCTGCTGTTCTTTCGGGTAATATAAGAATGGGTTGTAATAGCCCATGATATAAACCTTCGCCTTAGGATTCAGTTGATCAATTGTGCCCAAGATGGAGTTTAAATTGTCACCTGCATTTTTAATTGCTTGTTGGATTCGAACTGAATCGAAAACATCATCTGGTTTTTCCGGAAGTACGGAAAGCAAATCATTTGCACCGATATCAAGGGTAATGTGTGTTGCTGTTTTGATTTCCTTTTGAACATCCGCTTTCTTTAATTGATCAATTAAATCGGCTGTTTTATATCCGGAAACACCAAAGTTAGCAAAATCAAGTAAGTCATACGATTTCTTAAAGTTGTTGGCAATATAATCAGGATACCCTAGATCTTTTTTTCCATCCGGAGTTATTCCCGCTGCCAAGGAATCACCTAAGGCAACATATTCAACCTGAACCCAGACACCATCTTCGCCTAAAATATACCCATTAATCGTTGTTTTTGCCGCCATTTCTCCACTTGTATAGAGATAATACCATTTGCCGTCCATTTTTAACCAGCCGGTTGCCATTGCACCGCTGCCAGTAAGGAAATACTTCTTCCCAGCTTTATCGAGCCAGCCGGTTTTCATGGCTCCGCTGGATTCTAGGTAGTACCACTTGCCATTAAGGGAAGTCCAGCCCGTTCTCATAGCTCCGTTCGCATCGAGATAGTACCATTCATTGCCGGTTTTTAGCCAGCCAGTCTTCATGGCCCCCGACTTTTCAAGATAATACCACTTGACGTTATTTGATAACCAGCCCGTTTTCATGGCACCAGACTTTTCCAGGTAGTACCACTTGCCGCCATTTAACAACCAGCCTGTTTTCATGGCACCGCTTTTTTCGAGGAAATACCACTTGCCATTATTTAAAACCCAGCCGGTCTTCATCACACCGGAGTTATCTAAGAAATACCAAGTTCCCCCTTGAGACAGCCAACCCTTTTGTGCAACACCATTACTATAAAAATACCAATTACCATTTGCTAGGACCCAGCCATTAGTGCTGACAGAATATCCATTTGCTTTAGCAATAGCGTCGAAACTGCTATCAGTATAGGTGATGATTACTGGTGTATACAGCTGAATTTTGTCATACAGCCAACGGACCTCTTCATTATGCATCCGCACACAGCCGGAACTGACATACTTGCCTATTGAACTTTCATTTGCATTTCCATGGATGGCATATGTTGTACCATATGTCCCCATTGCTTCTAACCCCATCCAGCGGTTGCCTAACGGGTTCCGCGGGTCGCCGCCAGGAATATTCCCCTTGTAATACGGCCGGTTGACAATCTTAGTTACAATCCTAAATTTACCTTCCGGGGTTAATTCCCTTGACCTCCCTGTTGCCACCTTAAAGGTTTTGACTAACTTTCCGCCATCATAATAGGCGAGTGTGTTAATCTTTTTGTTAATAATTAGTAATTGTGAACTACCTGCTGCATCTGTTTGCGTGGTAAAGAAAAAGATACCAAATAGCAAAACAAAAATAACCGATATTTTCCTCATATCTATCTCCTTATTATATAGTTTGTATTACAATAACATGACATCTTGAAATAATTTGTCATAATTTGATGAAGGAATTGTAATATTTTTTGATTTTAATAGAAAATTAGATTAAACTTTCCTTTTTCTTCGGCATTTCAATCTCATTAGGCAAAAATAGGAAAATGGTGCCTGACACCCATGAGCTTGAAAATAAGCTGACAGTTGGGTATTCTTAGACTACAATTATCCGCTTAAGGTGTGGTTTCAATATGCGTATTAATAAATTTATTAGCGAGTCAGGTAAGGCCTCCAGAAGAGGGGCAGATAAATTAATTAGTGAAGGAAGAGTCACGATCAATGGCAAAGCCGCCGAAATCGGCAGCCAAGTCGAACCGGGGGATGATGTCAGGATTGATGGCAATGCTATTAGTGTTTCAATGAACTATGTCTATATCGCTTTAAATAAACCCCCAGGAATCACCAGTACAACAGAACGTCATGTGAAGGGGAATATTGTTGATTTCGTCAACCATCCATTACGAATTTTCCATATCGGCCGCTTGGATAAAGATTCCGATGGGTTGATCCTGCTGACGAACGATGGCGATATTGTCAACGAAATACTCCGGGCCGAAAATAAGCATGAAAAGGAATATATTGTTACCGTCGACAGGCCGATTACGGCTGAATTTTTAAAGAGAATGGCAGAGGGCGTTGAAATTTTAAATACGAAAACGCTGCCCTCCAAAGTAAATCAGCTTTCTAAATATGTATTTGAAATCACTTTAACACAGGGATTAAATCGCCAAATTCGCCGGATGTGTTCAGCTCTTGGCTTCGGGGTTGTCAGGCTTCAGCGGACACGCATCATGAATATTCATTTAGGCAATTTACCGATTGGCCAGTGGAGAGACCTTTCAAAGAGAGAACGTAATCAATTGTTTGAAGAGCTAAACTATCAGCCTAAAGGTTGGTAAAAAAATAAAGGATGAACCAAAACAAATACATCTGTTTCGGTTCATCCTTATTTTTTTGGCTGTGTTAATGAACATTGTTGATTTTGAGCACAATGTTGATTGGAGTGGAAGGCGCGAGACTCCTGCGGGAGCAGCGGGACAGGTGAGACCCCGCAGGCGCTTTAGCGCCGAGGAGGCTCACCGCCCGCCCCGCGAACCGCTCGCGCCTGGAACGGAAATCAACATTCACTTTTAAAACAGCCATTTTTTAAACCTATACGGTTAATTCGAGTGGCTGCTTTTCTTCATTTCGCTGTTCTTTAATGAGAAACCCGCCCAGCAATCCGAGCAGTGAGAATAGGACTGGGATAATAAACCCATAGTGATAGCCAACGCTGCTTGCTGAAGACTGGAAATGGTCTAATACTTTCCCAAATATGATTGGTAATAGAACAGCACTTAAGAATCCTCCGGTATTCGCAAATCCTGAGATAACACCGACCTCTTTCATCGGAAAAGATTGGCGAACAACCGCAAAGGTCAAGGCACTTGCTCCATTTCCATACCCAATAATGAAGAATAGCATAACAAGCATGAAGAAAGGTGGCTTGCCGCTAAGTAAAACAAAGGCAATCCAACTTAAAAACACAATAATATGAACGATAATATAGGGCCGTTTGATGGATGCGAACCTGCTGGAAATCCAGCTTGTCAGTGGTGCACCAATGATTGCCCCAATCAGACCAACCATAATCAACTGACTCGCAGCAGAACGGCTCATTTCATAAACATGCATTCCGTAGGGAACGGCCCAAGAACCGATAAAGCCGACATACGAACCAACAAGACCAAAGTGACAGAGGAAAGTAGCCCATGCCTGACGGGTGGAAAAGATCCGCCGTAACAGAATCAGCGTATTTTCCCGCTTTTTCTCCTTTTTAACCTTGATAGAATCGTCCTGGAAGAGCTTCTTTGGTTTTTTTTCAAGCACAAAATATAGGAGAATAGCGCTCAGACATAGAATAATTCCTGTTATAAAAAATGGCGGTCTCCAGCCCGATAGCGAAATCCATGCAGAAAATGGAACAGTCGCCATTAAAAAACCAAAACTCCCGGCCATACCTGCAAGACCGAGTAAGCCGATAAATTCCTTCACTTTAAACCATTGGCTTAAAATAAGCACCAGATTAACCCAAATGGCCGCATCCCCGATTCCTGCCAATAATCTAGCAAGAAGAAGGAACGCCTCATTTCCTGCAAGGCTATACACTACTGCACCTAAACCATTCAGCAGTGCCCCGAAAATTAGAAAAAGATTTGGACCATAGCGGTCAGACAAGAGTCCAATTGGAATTTGCAAACCTGCATAGGCCAAAAATTGAATACTCGTCAGCAGCCCAATCACGGATGCCGTTACATGGAATTCTTTCATCAATTGATCCGTAATCAGTCCCGGAGCCGTTCGTTGACTGACGATTAAAAAGTACGTAAAAAAAACTGCGGCCAAAACGACCCATCTATAGCTGCTATTCTGCTTTTCCAATGGCCTCTACTCCCGTTAACTCTTATTTATCTCATTATTATACTACACAGAGATGGGTCATAGTCAGATTTGGAATTCGGGGACAGGGCACTGAAAAAGTCCCTTAAATTTAGATTGTGTGTCTAAATTGTCTGTTGATTTCCACTCCAGGCGGCTTCGCTTTCCACGGGCGTGCCGGTGAGCCTCCTCGGCGCTAGCGCCTGCGGGGTCTCACCTGACCCGTACTCCCGCAGGAGTCTTCGCCGCCTTCCGTTCCAATCAACAGAGTTCTTTTATCTAGGCTAAATTTAAAATTTTCAGTGCCCTCATTCAGGTACTGGCTCCTTGTCCATGAAAAATAAAGGAGGGACAGAAGCCTGTCCCTCTGTCCCTTAGTTTTCTTCTATTTCTTTTCGGTTTTTCTTAAATAATTTAGATAGTATTTCGTAGACAATTGGCACTACGAATAATGTTAGTAGTGTTGAGCTTGTTAGACCGCCGATTACGGTGATGGCAAGTCCTTTTGAGATTAGGCCGCCTCCGCCGCCTCCTGCGCCTAGTGCTAATGGGATTAACGCACCGATTGTGGCGATGGCTGTCATTAGGATTGGACGCAGACGGGTTGCCCCTGCCTCGAGAACGGCTTCACGCATATTCATGCCATCCCGTTCCATATGAATAATCCTGTCGACGAGGACGATGGCGTTCGTAACGACGATACCGATTAACATTAATAGCCCCATCATGACCGAGACTGAGATGGTTTCACCTGCAATTAATAAACCAACAAATGAACCAATGACGGCAAATGGTAACGAGAATAGGACCGAAAATGGAGCGACACCCTCTCGGAATGTGACAACCAGGATGAAGTACACGATGGCAACTGCCGCAGCCATAGCGACACCTAGCTGTGTAAAGGTATCAGACATGTCTGCCTGGACACCTGCAACGCCGACAGTCACACCTTTCGGTAAATCTAAGTTATCAACTTCTTTCCCAACTTTAGAGGTTACTTTTGAAATATCAGCACCTTTAATTTTTCCAGAAACGGTTGCGTAGTATTCACCTTTACTACGTGCAAGTGTATTTAGCGTTGTTCCTTTTTTCACGGTGACAAGCTCGGATAATGGCATTGTCGTACCAAGTGCTGTCGGGATTTGTTTTGCTAAAAGATCATCAATTGATTCCGGCTGTGCAGCTTGTTCCTGCTGAACGATGACATCTAAGGAGTTACCGTCCTTTTCAACCGTCGTTAACACATCTTGTGTTTTTTGCGGGCTTAACATCATAACGAGCTGACCTGCTGTTAAACCAACCTGCATCAATTTATCTTGCGCGACTCTGAATGTATACTCCACATACGCTTCCTCAGCACTTGTCGTCACATCTTTCAAGTCGCTTTGTTTTTTCATCACGTTTTCTACTTGTTTAACTGCTTTATTTAGTTTATTTAAATCTTCACTGTAGAAGGTGTAACTAACTTCATTAGTAGAGCCGCCCATTGAACCAAAAGCCTGGCTCTTCCATTTACCTGTTTGACCAATGCCAGCGACATATTTTTCAATCTTTTCTTTTACATCCGGGAAATTCTTCGTTTCCGGGTCAAAAATGAGATACATTAAGGCACCGCCTGAGCCGCCGCCGCCCATCATTGCAGCAGATGTATCGCCAGCCTTCGTGACAGATACTTGAACGATATTGACATCATCACGCTTTAGCATCTTCTCTTCGACCACTTTAACGTTGGCCAATGTATCTTCTGGAAGCTCGCCTGCTTTTGGTGTGTACGTTAAGTACATCACTTTATCCTCTTCACTGCCCATGAAACTAAAACCAATGAGCGGTGTTAACGCTAAACTTCCTGCTAGTAAAACAATCGCAAGGATGGAGGCTATTACTTTATGGTTAAGGGTTTTTTCAAGGAACCATTTATACCATTTCGCCATTTCACCGACTTCTTTATAGCTCTTGGCTGTTTTCACACCATATAATTTTTTCTTAAATAAGAAGTGCGATAGCGCCGGAACGATGGTAATCGCAACGAGTAATGATGCCCCAAGTGCGAAGGCCATTGTTAAAGCGAACGGAGCGAACAGCTCGCCAACCATACCGCCAACGAACATCAATGGTGCGAAAACCGCAACCGTTACTAATGTTGATGACATAATCGGTTTAAACATTTCAATCGTTGCTTCACGAACAAGAGCGCGGCCATTTAATTTCTCCTCTTTTAAATGCAGACGCCGGTAAATATTTTCAACTACTACAATCGAGTCATCGATGACCCGGCCGATGGCCACTGTAATCGCCCCAAGGGTCATAATATTTAAGGTAATATTCATCCAGTGTAAGAGCAGTAATGCCATGAAAATCGACACTGGAATTGAAACAATTGAAATAATCGTTGATTTAAAATCACGTAAGAAGAGCAGGATAATTAAGACGGCAATTAATCCGCCAAATACTGCCTTTTCAATCATCGTGGTCACGGATTCTTCGATTGGTTTTCCTTGGTCAAGGGTCACATCAATGACAAGACCATCGACTTTTGCCTTTTCATCCTTAATGACCTTCTTCACTTTGTTGACTACATCAACCGTGTTTGCCTGCTGACCTTTAACAATTTGGATTGCAATCGCGTCTTTACCGTTTGTTCGTGATATCGATTGTACTTTACCAACTGTATTAATGGTCGCGATATCGCCAAGCTTCACAAATGGGGTTGGATTAGCGGCTGATGGTGTGACAGGTATCAGCATATTCTTTAATTCATCCGCCGTCGTGAACTTGCCGTCAATGGCGACTGCTTGTTCACTTTCTTTAAACTGGTAAAGACCTAATGAAACTGACAGATTACTTGCTTGAATCATTTGCTTCACTGTATCTTCTGTTAAGCCAAATTCAGCCAATTTGGCTTTGTTATACGTAAGGTCCACTTCTTCAATATGCTGGCCGGTAATCGTTGCCGACGCAACACCCTCGATTTTTTCGATTTTCGGAAGTAAGCTTTCCTCTACTGTTGACGTTAAATCCACGATATCCTCTTTTGAACTACTTACACTCAAGGCAACAACCGGCATCATGTTCATACTAATCGCTGTCGTTGTCGGTTCTTGTGCTCCTTCCGGCAATTTAATGCCATCTAATGCCGATTGTAAGGCACGTTTCGCCTCATCCATGTCGATGCCATATTCGTACTCCACTTGAATACTTGACATGTTAGCATAGGAATTTGAATAAACGGCTTTAACGTGTTCAAGTCCTTCTACCGCTTTCTCAATTGGCATGGACACATCTTCCATTACCTTCTTAGGAGTTGCTCCTGGATAGACATCCATTACCATTAAGTAAGGAATCGAGATATTCGGAATCGTCTCCATATTCATACGTGTACCTGAATAAATACCAGATGCTGTAATGATAATCGTAAGCAGCCAGACTGCTAGTTTATTCCTTAAGACAAAATTAACTAAACCCTTCAACTATTACACCCACCCTTAATTGACTAATCAAACTCATTTCCTTATAATAATGACTCATGGGTCATTTGTCAATAATTTGACTATAGGAGCGATCAACTAACATGCTTAAAAAACAATTAATTATGGAGCGTGCGTTAGAACTTTTTGCGAAGCAAGGGTTTGAAGCCACCTCAGTGCAACAAATAACCGAGCATTGCGGTATTTCTAAAGGAGCCTTTTACTTATCCTTCAAGTCAAAGGATGAATTAATCATCGGCTTGATTGATCATTTTATGATGCAGATAACCGATGAAATTGACCATATAGTCAGAAATCCCAATGATGACGAACAACTTCTATATAAATTTTATTATGCAATCTATCATTCTTTTCATAAGCATTCTGATTTCGCCAAAGTTCTCATTAAAGAGCAGTCGCAAACATTAAATAAAGATCTCATTTTAAAAATGCAGTACTTCGACAAATTAATCGAGAACACAATCCTCTCAATGATTGAACGTTTATACGGCGAGGAAGTCAAACAAACAAAATATGATTTAATGTATTGTATTAAAGGCTTTATGAATACTTATTCACAGTTATTCGTCTTCTACAATGTGCCCTTGGATCTGAAGCTGCTATCGGAGTCACTTGTGGAAAAAACAAACTTACTAGCAAGACATACGACCGTCCCATTTATTTCACAAGAGCTGATTGAAATCGTTAAGCAGCCGATGAATGCAGAAGTAACGAAGGAACAAATCCTCGAAATCATCGGGCAAAGAATAGAAGAAATAGAAGAGTCAATTGAAAAAGAATCGTTAATCCTGCTACAAGGGCAGCTGCTTGAACCGACTTTACCGCCTGTAATTGTGAAAGGATTACTAGAAAATATTCGCAATCACCCTCATTGCAAATGGATTTCTTACTTACTTCGCCGCTACTATAATTTTTAGGCTGTGTTAAAAGAGAATGTTGATTTCCGTTCCAGGCGCTTCGCTTTCCGCGGGGCGGGCGGTGAGCCTCCTCGGCGCTAAAGCGCCTGCGGGG
>NZ_JBHVSI010000007.1:0-236952 GCF_042885335.1 Neobacillus sp. NPDC058068
TTCGTTACTCTGATTCATCTATTCACTTCCTTGTTTATTAATGGGGAATATGCTGATGATGAAAGCACACCATCCCAAACATATACTACCCAGCTTAAGTAGTTTTACTCACTATGTTGGTTCAAGATATACTTGTCTTATCGGCAGTCATTTTTTCTTGTTCAACCAAAGGGTGCTAGAGTTGAAGAACCATCTGCCAATTTGGTGGCTTTTTCTTCTTAAGCTAACGAAGCAGTTTAGTTGAACAATCGCCATTAGCTTTTATTCAACAATCGGGCCAGATTGTGGAGGAAGAGTTAGGGATATTATTGGTATTTCATTTAAGTTTGTTTTGGATTAATCGGAGTGAGCCATATCATAAATAGAGACGGTTTTTAAGTTAATGCCATCTTTTCTGTTGAAAAATCCTTGAAGAAGTACTTTTTTGTGATTTTAAAAGATAAATTTATAATTTATGACACAGTGTTGGAATCATTATTACGAAAAAATGGAGTAAACCAAATCAAAAATAAATTTAAACCGCACCTTTAGATGCGGTTTAAATTAACTATTTCCCTTAATGCTTAATTCATCTAGCTTTTTAAGTAATAGATTTATTTTTTTATAATGGATTTGGAGGAGTTTTAAGGGTTTTAGTCTTTTTTCGCTTCGATACTATTAAGCCGTTCACGAGCGGAATTTTGGCTTTTAGTAACCGGGATATGATTTAACGCTTTTCCAAGACCGTAAATTGGCATATTTCCATAAATTGATTCATAATTTCCGCTATTAATTTTATAAGTTTCATGATATATCCCCACTGCGTCGTTAGCGCCTACTTTTTTATTGAAGTTTTCCCATGCTTTCAAGTGTTTCTCATTTCTTGCATAAGAAAGAAGGTCTTCAGTTGAACGCCAATATTGAATCATGACCGTCGTTCTGAGGCCAAAATAGCTTTCCATCGATAAAAAGCCTAATGCATCTTTGTTCGTATACAGTTCTTTAATCATCCCCGGCATGGCGTTAAATACTGGAAGCCACTTATGCAGTGCTAAGCGCTTGTTTACCCTCATACCAATAATGAAGACGACGATGTCCTCTTGATTTTCAGTTGTGTAACGCCCAGTATAGATTTTTTTGACCATTTTTATTCCTCCTTTGAAATTTGTCCAAGAGTAAAGGTGCACCAGTCAATTGCAGCCTTTGTTACTCTTTTTCCATAATCTAATGTAAACAACCAATACAACGAATCCTCACCATTATCATTGTATTTGGAAATGGCCTGTGCAATACTTTCATACGTTTGGTAACGAGCATCTAATTTTTGCTTATAATTTTCGATGAGGAATACTGTGCTTTCCTTGGATTGATAGCGCCCAAAAAATAATTTAAGCAAAATTTCATTTCGTTCAATGGGAATTTGGTCAATTGGTCCTTCCAACCAGTTTTTTAACGTTTCGATTCCTTTTGAAGTGAGGAAATACTCATTTCGATCAGGCTTTCCTTTTTGTGAAGAAATATGGACTTCTGCTAATCCATCTTCGACAATTATTTTTAATGTCGGATATATTTGGCCATAACTAATTTTCCAAAAATGATTTAAGCTTCGATCGATTAGCTGCTTAATAGCATAACCAGACTTGCATTCCGTAGTTAAAATACCAAGAATGGCATATGTTGTATGAGTATAATTTTCCAAAGTAATCCATCCTAACTAAAAGATATATATCATTTAGATATATCGTACGAAATTTATTTGGGAAAAGATACTAAATTAATAAAAAAATTTGTAAGAAGACTTATTACCTAAAAAGTTTTTGGGATATTTCGGATATTAGATTGATAATGGACTGTCCCCGCAATACTGTGAAATTTTGTGGTGTTAGTGCGGCAAACAAAATGCCTTTAGTTCCCGTATAAGTTCTGTTTGTGAACTATTAAAAACCGCCGCTTAAATAGGTACGCTGAACCGTATCATAAATAATATTCAAAATTGTGTTATTCAACAATCGGGCGCATTTCTTGAGCAAGAAATGTGCCCTTATTCATGAATTTGGCCATATTGTGGAGCAATACCTTTAAAGAAAATTGATTGTAGGTTGAAATTTAGAAGGGATTGTGAAGAAATATACTGTGCGAAACGTTTCCTTATAAGTGCCAAAGCACGAAAAAGGAGGATTGCCGAAAGGCAATTACAACTGATTAATCGAAACTTGGAATGAAAGCCGTCATGTTGAGCTGAAACGAGTTATCTAATACTCCTACATGCACGGAATGGTAGTAGTCCAAACGTGTATGAAGCTAGGTGAAGTCGGCTGAAATGTACCTAAGTTCTTAAATAGAATATGGTTCATGATAGGTCGGGATGCTACAAAATATCTAAGGTGAGAATGTCCAGATGGACTGACGAACTTGCGAATGTACGGGTCTAGAATTTAATACGCTCGAAAGACGTATGCTGTAAATGCAGTGTCAAACACCGAAAAGTACGACTAGTATATAGGAACCTCGGAATATCTAACTAATGAGGATATAGAATTGACAGGCTTAAAGTAAGCACCTACGGATATATGTAAAGCTAGGTTAATCGGAACGTTGTAAGTAAGAAACATTCACTATTAAAAGACTACTATCTGGATGGTGTCTATAAGATAAATAAACATCGAAGTGACTTTATTCTTGCGAAAGTAGGGATATAGTACAAACGTGTAACGAACGTGGAGGGATGGTCCCAAGTCTTATTCTTTGAAGGCAAATCAATTTAATGAAACTCACAGGGTCGAGTAAGATGATGGGATTTTCCGCAAGGAAGGAGACACAATCCATCGGTGAGTACAGCTTTACGGCATGCAGAATATTACAGTATGCAAGACATATTTGATGACCTTTACGAGCGAAGTAAAAACAATGCTACAAAGGGTTTAAGGCTATATGAACATATCATATCGAAAGACAATATCTTATTAGCCTTTCGAAACATCAAAGCGAATACAGGTTCAAAAACAGCTGGAACTGGTGGCATCACGATTGATAAATATAAAATTGAAAACGTTGATGAATTTATTGAAGGAATTCGAAATGCATTAAAGAATTATAAACCTCAAACGGTACGAAGAGTTGAAATACCTAAACCGAATGGAAAGAAAAGACCATTAGGAATTCCAACTATGAGAGATAGATTAATACAACAGATGTTCAAACAAGTATTAGAACCAATTTGTGAAGCTAAGTTTTATCACCATTCATACGGTTTCAGACCAAATAGGTCAACCCATCATATAATGGCTAGATGTCAGTTCTTAGTCAATAATGTGAAGCTACATCATGTAGTAGACATTGATATAAAAGGTTTCTTTGACAATGTAAGCCATTCAAAATTAATTAAACAAATGTACAGTATAGGTATACGGGATAAAAGAGTATTAGCCATTGTTTCAAAAATGCTAAAGGCACCAATAAAAGGCATAGGTGTTCCAACTAAAGGAACTCCGCAAGGAGGTATCCTATCCCCCCTTCTATCGAACATTGTGTTAAATGATTTAGATTGGTGGATAGCTAACCAATGGGAATGCTTAAAACTAAAACATTCTTATACACCTAATAGTAAGATTAGAGCGTTAAAGAAAACGAATCTCAAACAAATGTATATCGTCAGATATGCGGATGACTTCAAGATTTTTACAAATTCTCATGAATCAGCTATTAGAATACATCACGCCACCAAAGAATATCTAAAAAATCAATTAAACCTTGATATATCTTCCGAGAAATCAGCGATTACTAATCTAAGAAAAAGAAAATCCGATTTTCTAGGTTTTTCTCTCAAAGCAGTATCCAAGCGTAATAAATACGTAGCCAATACACACATTTCAGATAAAAAGAAGAAAAGCATACTAGAAAAACCTAGATATTTAATTCGCGAAATTCAAAATAAGCCAACACCAATAACTGTTTTGGATTATAACGTTTATATTCTCGGAATTAAAAATTACTTTAAGATCGCAACTCATATCAATAAAGACTTTGGAAAAATAGCCTATCGTCTAATGAAAACTATGTATAATCGTCTAAAATCAATTGGGAAGTATGGAAAACCAATTAATCCATCGGAAACATACAAGAGACTTCATAAGAATAATTTCAAAACATATAAAATTGCTGGTTTATATTTATTTCTCTTAGGAGATACACAAACAAGTAATGCTATGAACTTCAGTCAAGATATATGTGACTATACAAAAGAAGGAAGGCTCAAACTTCATCAAAATCTCAGAGTGGACATTGCCATAGAAATAAACAAGATGTTACAAATACCTTACGGCAAAGACAACTTAGAATTTGCAGATAACAGAATCTCAAGGTACTCTATGCAATTAGGCAAATGTGCTGTAACAGGGGAATTTTTGACATCCGATAAGCTGCACTGTCATCATAAGTTGCCCCGACATATGGGTGGTACAGATGAATTTAGCAATCTTGTAATCGTACATGAAGATGTACATAGATTAATCTATGCTACAAATGAAAAGACGATTGAACGATATAGGAACATTCTTCAACTGGATGGAAAACAATTGAAGAAGCTAAACCAATTTCGTAAAGTTTGTAATTTAATTGCTTTAGTCTAAAAGATTAAGATGGAACGCCTAATGCGGTGAAAGTCGCACGTTGGGTGTGGAGCAGGGGAAAAGATGGAGATCACATCAAAGTCTTACCTATTGCTATTAAACTACCATGAAAATAAGTTTCTTCAAGAATAGAAAAATGACAATACTTAAGATGACCCTGCTCAATCGTTTAAAAAAAAGAGGAGAGAGTTAATTAATAAGTCTATGGAATAGGGTTGACTGGATTAAGGTCAGATCAGTATTGACACTTCCTACCCATTTTCATTCACTGTGGTGCAGCGCTGATTTTGTGCTGCAAGGATGGCTAACGGGTCCATTACTAGAACGACGGTAATGCTTCTTCTAATTGAAGTAACGGGATAGTTGATGAAGGTTTGGAAAACTTTGTGTGGTATAAAGAGACTAATTAAACTTGATAGTATGGTTTTTTCACGATAAAAAACAGCTCCGTTGAATCATTAACGAAACTGTTTTTTTATAAGGGATAGGGTCGGGAAAATGCGAATTTACAACAATAGGAAGAAGACCACTCACATTGTTTCAATTTCTTGAATATATATACTTTAAAGAAAAGGTGGGACAATAGTATGGACTTTATTGAAACTTTGGTTTTTGCAGCTCTGGTTAGGTCTGTAACCAACGATAAAATGACAAGATATCTTTTTATTTTATTAATAATTGTCCTGCGTATCATAAATTCAAGTGAGAATTTTATTGAAACAAATGAGCCAACTTCATAATGTCTTATAAGACTTTTATCAAACTGCTTAGCATTTTAAATCCGCAATTCCCTAACTCTTTTTCTAATAATAGAAAATTTTCTAGTAATAGTATGGGTACGGGTATGGGTGCGGATACCCTGGTGCACCAAAACCTAGACCTGGGTAAAAACCTAAACCTGAGCCTGGTCCGCCTAATCCAAGACCTGGAGCATATCCAACTCCTGAGCCTGGTCCCCCTAAACCAATGCCAGGATGAAAACCAGGTCCAATGCCTGGACCACCAAAACCAAGTCCTGGACCAAAACCAAGCCCTGAGCCTGGACCACCAAAACCAAGTCCTGGCGAAAAACCAAGCCCTGAGCCTGGTCCCCCTAAACCAATACCAGGGTGAATCCTTTCATCTGTTGAATGGGCAATATAATTTACATTATTATATGGAATCACTTTTATCCCCCTCATTTCATTATGCATTAGAGTATATTCTTTCTCTGAGGGAAGCTCTTGGGTGATTGACCTAAATAATAAATTATTTACCTGACATATGCGGATTAAATTAACATTAAATTTTTTATCCAACACCTTTCGGAAAGTCAATTCCTTATTATCAAGAAAAAGATTGTGAAAAAGTGCACTCAAACTAACGATGTGCTTTACTTGAACAACGGAAATGCTCCTTTCTTCTTCAAGTAAATGGCAGTTTTGCGCAACAATGTTGTCTTCAAAAAATTCAGATTTCAACTTGAACCTTACGTAATTTAATGATGTATAATGAACGTAACAGCAGGATGAAACGCGGGCCAACGGCCAAAAAAATCGAACAAAATAAATTCGAAATCGGAGGAGAAACGGACATGAGAAAACTCGTATTGTTCATGCATGTGTCGCTGGACGGGTATGCGTCGGATTCGAACGGAGGACTCGATTGGATTCCGTACAACGAGGAATTTGAGAAATACGCCGAGGAGGTCGTAGCCGAAGTCGGAGCTCCCGTTTATGGACGCACGACGTATCGCATGATGGAGAGCTACTGGCCCACGGTGCTGGACAATCCGAATGCGTCGAGGCACGATATGGAGCATGCCAAATGGCTGCAGGATGTTAAGAAGATCGTCATTTCCGGCACGATGGACAAGGTGGAATGGAACAATACGATGCTGATCAAGGACAATATCGCAGAGGAAATCAAGGTACTCAAAGAGCAGCCCGGCAAAAATCTCGTTATCTTCGGCAGCCCGGGAGCGGCGAAGACGCTGCTTAAGCTCGGCCTGATTGACGAATTCCTGCTTACAATTTGTCCGGTCGTCCTGGGCGGCGGAAAATCGGTATTCGACGGCGGCGGCGAGAAAATCAGGCTCAAGCTGCTATCCAGCCGAACGCTCAAGTCGGGCGTTATCGCGGCCCGCTATGAGTTGGAGAAATAGTCGTACAAGGTGTTCCGCTAACGAAGAACGATAGCTTAATAAACCGCCCTTTACGGGGCGGTTATAGTTTTGGCTGAAAATCAACATTGAGAATTAACATAGCCAAAAAAATAAAGTTTGAGGTGACTGTTCAATATGGGCAGTCGCGTTTTTTATTTTAACAGGATAGATTGTGAAGAATTACACTAAAAGTAAAGGGGGCGTTAATCGAAGAAGGCTTAACGCTTTTTTTGTTGAAGTTATTAAGATAACGGGCAGATTTGTTAAAGATTGAAATTAATTTTAAGTAGGAATTAGTAGAGATAATTAAAGGATTTTTCGAAACTAATATTGAAACATGTTTTTATGAACATTAATTTAATTTTCGACTACCAAGTAAAATAAAATGTTTCTCGTGAGAATATCATGACTTGAAAAGGAGGTTATAAAATGACAAATAAATTCTCGTCAATGAATTTTGAAATAATAACTGAACGGCTCTACTTGAGTATGTGGGAGGAATCAGATGCATCCTGGTATAGGGAACTTGTTGGGGAACGGGGCATTGCCAAGCCAACTCTTGTTGCTGCTCACAAAAAAGTTATCAGTTTTCGCGACAGAGCACTGGAAAGTGGTATAAGTCTACTCACGATCCGACGCAAAGATGAGGGAGATTTTATTGGATATTGCGGGTTAATTATCGGTCGTTCTACTCTAGAAGAGCCTGAAATCGCTTACGAACTGTTCCAAAGAGTCCACGGTAATGGCTATGCGACTGAAGCTGCATCGGCTATTATAGAAGCTGCGGTCGCAACTGGACGGCGACGTCTGTGGTCTACTGTGCGTTCTTGGAATAGTGCTTCCTTTCGAGTTCTTGAAAAGATTGGTTTCATTCGCCACCATAGTAAATGGGACGAGAATGGAGAACTTGTTTGGAACATGCGTGATTTTTAGATAAAAAAGGTTTGTTTTACAGATTTTCCGAACGAGAAAGCCCATGCAGGGCGTTAGCACGTCTTTAGACATGGGATGAGAGTGAGATCAAATGCGGAGTACCACTAGAAACCGCAAGGTTTGTGGTACTTCAAGCATTTGAAAATATCACTATCTTTATTTCCCTATAATTGTTTTAGAAATTTATAAAAATTGATACAATTAAGGTGATGGCGAATATATGTTCTTGTTTCGTATTCGCTGCTTGGAAATGTGTAGAGTACGATTAAGCGATACGTTGAAAATCAAAAAAGGCGTAACTAGAAAGGAGCTGAATCCTATGGCAAGAAAGAGTACACCAACTTATACAATTGAATTTCCGCTAAACATTCTCGTTTGGCAAAAACACCGATTAGAGAAGAAATTTAAGATTGCTCGTACAGTCTACAATTCTTGTCTAGGTGAAGCTCTCAAACGCCATAAACATGTAAAAGCTGATAAAGAATATCGCAGGCTGCTGAAAGAACCGAAGTCCAAAGGACGTGATCATCAACTTTCAGAGATACGTTTAGCCTGCGGCTTTTCTGAATATGGTTTGCACGATTTCGTGAAACAAGTTCAATATAAATTCAAGGAAAATATCGGCAGCTTTGAAGCACAAAAACTTGCGACAAGAGCGTTTCAATCAGTAGAGAAACTACATTTTGGCAAGGCTCGAAACGTCCACTTCAAAAAGTTAGATGATAATATTTCTGTTGAAAATAAATCAAACAAAACGGGCTTGAGATATGCAGACGGCAATATCCTATGGGGCGACAAGCCAACCAAGAAATGTCCAAACCCTAAGAATTGGTTGTGTATGCCGATTGAATCGAAAGCCAATGATGAATATTCTCACCTAGCCTTTATGGATAAGACAAAGTATGTGCGTATCTTGAAACGTGAAGTACGGGGGAAAGTTCGCTATTTTGTACAACTTATTCAAGAAGGTTATCCACCAACAAAACGTAATCGAAAAGTTGCGAATGATGAAATCAAACGTGTAGGGATTGACATTGGTTCCTCTACAATTGCATTTAGCAGCGAAAATACCGTTGAACTTCGTGAGCTTGCACCAGAATGCCATTTGGATCAAGCCGAATTAGGACGTATTCAACGTACAATGGATCGGTCGAAACGAGCGACTAATACGGACAACTTCAAGGAAGATGGCACGATTAAGAAGGGTCGCTTAGAATGGAAATACTCCAACCGATACAAGAAACTTCGTAAAATACGCAAAGAATGGTATCGGAAAATGGCTGTCCGGCGAAAAATATCGCATGAGAAGTTAGCGAATGATATTCTTGCACTAGGTTCTGATGTACGAGTAGAAACCATGAGGTTTCAGTCGCTTCAAAAGCGAACAAAGAAAACAACCCGCAACAAGAAGAATGGCAAGATTAACCGCAAGAAACGGTTTGGTAAATCAATCGCCAATCATGCCCCAGCCATGCTCCTCACAATTATTGACCGAAAACTAGGCTATCAAGGACGATCCATTAAGAAAATAGATACCTACGCTATAAAAGCGAGTCAATTTAATCATGTCACTGGCGAAGATAAGGGTATCGTTGAGAAGTGTACTAGGCAAGTTTGCCAATATACCCTAGAACCTCACTGCTTTAGCGGTGGGAGTTGTCAGGAATAAACACCATTCGACTATGAAGATTACATAGTTAGAATACTTAGTTCCAAAAGTGAAAGAAGACTGACTTCTTTACGTAATATCAGAAACGCTTGAATGAGTTAGCTTTTTTATTTTGAAAGAAATATGCACATAAATTAACAGATGCTGTCCTTAAATAATAAGGGTGGTCTTTTTTTGTACAAAAAGTTGCGTTCTTAAATAACGAGGAGATCTTTTTCTTATAATATAAACGGTCCAGCATTCCTGTAATAATTGAAGATGAATCTAAAGTTTGTGAACAAATGTACTTAAACTATTGGGTGCTTTAACATAGTAATCAATAAAATTAATATGCTATGCAAGTTTATATGCACAATTTGCATTTTTGGCTTTTTTTACATTCATAAAACATACTGCTATATACATCATTTTTTAATTGCCAAATACACCGAAAGGGACTCCAAGACAAGAACTTAAACGCTTATCTAGGAATACATATAAACAAAGATTAATGGCGCACCATTCGAAGGTTTTGTATCTGATACTGTATATAAAAAGCAGTTTAGTTTAATAAGGTACCTTCCGTCTGTTTAATTGAGTGCCATCTCATGTTATAATAAGTAACTTAGGATAATTTCTACTTTTACTTACAATTGAACGGATGCCAAGAAAAGCCTCCGCAAGCGATAAAATATGGAGGTGTAAGAGAATGAATAAACGATGGACGATTGGTAAAATTAATGAATTTGTTGAGAGCAATTCGGAAAGTAAGTTGCTAACGACGGAATATAACGGTTTTTCTCAAAAGTTACTATTTAAATGTGCATGTGGTAGCAACTTTGAAAAAACATTAACGAAATTTAAAAATAATAACCAACGTAAATGTGACGTGTGCCAACCGCCAAAAGCGACACGATAAAGTATAGGGAATAAACAAAGTGCCAATTTCTATTAAAGAGAAGTTGGCACTTTGTTTATTTTATGGGAGGATAAAAGTGGATTAAACTAAAGTGGAGGTTTAGTCGAATATTCTTTCTTAAACTAACTGGTGCGATGCTTCAATAACGAGGCATCGTTTATTCTAATTTAAGTAACGGACAGGTTTATTTAAACAACATTAGCGTTAAATAGAGGAGTTTTAGATTTCGTAAAGAAAGAGTAAATAATAATTAGTGAGGAGATGAAGAAAATTTGGAAGGAAGTAAACATATCATTAAGATAAAGCCTTGGGAAGATAATGACCTTGATTTACTTTTTCGTATAAATGCTCCAGAAATGATGCAACATCTTGGAGGTCCAGAGAGTAAAGAGCAGATTTTGAACCGACATAAACGTTATCTTGAGCTTGGTAATAGAGGACGTATGTACAGCATTGTATTGTTATCAGGATTAGAACCAGTAGGTTCTGTTGGTTACTGGCAAACTACTTGGAATATTGAAAGTGTATATGAAACTGGATGGAGCGTTCTACCCTCGTATCAAGGGAAAGGTATAGCTACAAAAGCAGTTAAGTTAGCAATAGAAGAAGCATCTAGTGATAACAAATATAGATACATTCACGCATTCCCATCGATTGATAATCCTGCTTCTAATGCAATTTGTCAAAAGCTTGATTTTCAGTGTATTTCCGAGTGCGAATTTGAATATCCCCCAGGAAGCTTTATGCAGTGCAATAATTGGCGTTATAACTTAATTGGACAATAGCTGATTTTTTTAGGTCATATTTTTTAAAAGGTTTGTGACGAAATGTACTTATGCTAACGGCGGCAAGAGTTAAAGAACCATCTGCCATTTTCGGAGACTTTTTCTTATTGTGCTATTGGGCAGATTTATTCAATAAGCAGTGCTTTTTTATTGAAGTAGGAACAGAAGAGTTAAATGAAAAAGAATATATTATTAATATGAGGAGATGATTTTTTGGTTCGTTTGTTGGAAAATATATTCCAATTATCAGCAATCATACTACTCCTATGTTCATTCTATTATTATCGACATTTTAAAAAAATTAAGAGAGAAAGAAGATTAACCTTATTTGAATTTTTAATTTATGTCATAACTCAAGTTGCACTTTACCTTTGTGCAGGTAGTTATTTACTTCTGTTTTTGGATAGGAATTTTGGATAGAAATAATTAAACAAACGGTTTGCTGCGGTGACCTTTTTTTTATTTCTCTAACCTGGCAGGTTGAAGAAGGATTTTTCCAATTTTTAACGAACTTCCTATAATAACCCTTATAAAGGATGGGTGGTATTTATAGGAGAGCAAATTAATTTTTATATTGATGTCCAAATTAAAAAAAGTATAATCGAGAAACTTCAGAACGCCGGTTGTGTTTTCGCAGAAGAAGAGGCTAATCTTCTTAAGTCTGAGGCGCGGACATTGGATGACCTCTTCACTTTGGTTAATCTTCGAATAACTGGTACCCCCCTTGAACATGTTCTTGGTTGGGCGGAGTTTTGCGGCATCAGGATAGCAGTAGACCCAGGGAGTTTTCGTCCCACGCCGCCGTACTGAGTTTCTCGTCCAAAAGGCTGTTGCCTTTTCTATTCCAGGAGCAAAAGTTGTTGACCTATGCTGTGGTACTGGAGCGGTGGGTGTCGCGATAGCCAAAGCTCTGGGGGGGATTGAGTTGTATGCAGTCGACATCGACCCAACTGCAGTGCACTGTGCCCGCCGCAATGTTACTAGCCAAAGTGGTTTCGTATATGAAGGAGACCTCTATGAACCACTACCAGCCAAGCTGCGTGGTAAAGTCGATATCCTAGTTGCAAACGCTCCTTACCTACCTACCAAGGCAAGCAAGCTGCTTCCTCAGGATGCACATCTACATGAACCGAAGGTGGCCCTTGACGGAGAGATGACGGACTTGATATTCAGCGAAGAGTGGCAGAAGAAGCATCTCTCTCGCTAACTTCGGGCGGGCATCTATTAGTAGAGACAAGCCAAATGCAGGCACATCAGACCTTTGAAATCTTTAGCCAATACGGACTAATACCTCAATTAGCACACAATGATGAGCTGGACGCTACGATCGTTATTGGAACCAAACCTACCCCTCTAGAGTAAATGCGGGAAGCTATTATTTTCGCAATAAACTTGATAATTGCTTGAATGAGGGCTAGTACTTAAATCTTTTCCTAACGCTTTTTGGATTGAAAAATAACATCCATACCTTTTAATGCTTTTTTCTGTTGTTTCTGTATCCATCATTACTTGGATATGGATAAATTACGCGAAGGAAGTAGCACAATTTCGGTATACAAATTATATGATGTTTGAGGAACTTTTTAAAAAAACAAGCAAAAGAATTAAAACGCGAGGAAATCGAAAATAGGTTAAATGCGATTATGAAAAAGTTTGAACCATAATTTTTGTTACTAAGAACTTATAGGTTCGGATCCCAGACACGCTAACGCTTTAGCTCACTGGGGGTCTGACCCTATTTACCATTTATTCCATCTAAAATAGCAAAAAAAATACTGCTATCCATTGGACAACAGTATTTTTAACAATTTACTTTATTTGATTTCTATGCCCAGCCTGGATTTCAAAGCAATAGTGATAGCCAGAAAACATGCTATATTCACCTGTTACGATACGAATTTTCCAATCCGGACTGATGTGTAATGAAGCATTTTCCGCTACTGCGACTAAGTTATTTAACATACTACTAGTTACAGTGAGCAAACGGATCTTGATAGAAAATTGTAACGTTTTATCTTCTTTTGTAGAAAACAACCAACTAGAACATTAATCATGCTAAAGTGAACAAAACATATCTGAGGAGGAGAGGTAATGCAGTATATTGATAGTTTCGGTTGGGGCCTAAATATAATTCTAATGATTTGTTTTGTTTTAGCATTATGGGCGCTAATGAGAAAACCGAAAGAAAACCGAAAGAACACAAAGAAGAATATGTGAAGTAATGTACTTAAACAAACGGGTGGCCAAGCAACGCTTAGAGGGCATAGCTATGTCTTTTTTGATATGGATTGCTTTGTTGAGGGAACTATCCATACAATATGACGTTCAACTTCCAAATTGTAATGCTTTGTATGCGATTATATTCGAGAATAAAAATGCAAAAGAAACATTAAAAGATTTATTTTTAAGACCCGTAAAATTTGAGTTTTAATGAAAGTAGCATCATAAGATATGGCATTTTTTTTATCAACCAAGGGTTCAGGCATTGAGTATGGAGTTGCTACGGCAGCTCTTTTTTATTTGTGAAAGCAAGATTGTGTTTAAACTTTGTTCAATAGTTCTTTTAAATTGACCAACTGTTTTGGGCTAAGTTCGCCCTGCACATAAGTACATTCCCATAAAATAGTGCATACGATAATTTATATAAATCTGTGAAGGGATTGAATAAGATGTACTATACCCCTTGGGTGTATCCATACCCATATCAACCTAATGTTCCAATGTATAATAATTATATAAGACAGCCTGATTACTGGAATATTTTTGATGACGCAAGAAATAAGGTAAAAGATTATGGGCGGAAACCATTTGTAGTCAATATTAATGAGGCTGCGAAGCATAACAATACCTATCGTACAGCTTTGTGGACAGGAAATCATTTGCAAGTTACATTGATGAGTCTTAATGTAGGTGAAGACATCGGTTTAGAAATTCATCCTAACGTTGACCAATTCTTACGGATTGAACAAGGTAAAGGGGTTGTGCAAATGGGCAAGAGAAAAGATCATTTAAACTTTGTTCAAAAAGTTTATGATGATTTTGCCATTATGATACCTGCTGGCACCTGGCATAATGTAACCAATACGGGCAATACCCATTTAAAACTTTATTCTATTTATGCTCCACCACAACATCCATCTGGTACGGTTCATTTAACTAAAGCACAGGCTATAGCGGCGGAATAATCGAATTCTACTACTCCTATGTTCATTCTATTATTATCGACATTTTAAAAAAATTAAGAGAGAACGAAAATTAACCTTATTTGAAGTTTTAATTTATGTCATAACTCAAGTTGCACTTTATCTTTGTGCAGGTAGTTATATACTTCTGTTTTTGTATAGAAATTATTAAACAAACCGTTGCTTATGTTCAACAAGAGGTGGCTGCCGCGACCTTTTTTTTATTTCTCTAACCTGGCAGGTTGAAGAAGGACTTTTCCAATTTTTAACGAACTTCCTATAATAACCGTTATAAGGAATGGGTGGTATTTATAGGAGAGCAAATTAATTTTGATATTGATGTCCAAATTAAAAAAAGTATAATCGAGAAACTTCAGAACGCCGGTTGTGTTTTCGCAGAAGAAGAGGCTAATCTTCTTATATCTGAGGCTCGGACATTGGATGACCTTTTCACTTTGGTTAATCTTCGAATAACTGGCAAACCCCTTGAACATGTTCTTGGTTGGGCGGAGTTCTGCGGCATCAGGATAGCAGTAGACCCAGGAGTTTTCGTCCCACGCCGCCGTACTGAGTTTCTGGTCCAAAAGGCTGCTGCCTTTTCTATTTCTGGAGCAATAATTGTTGACCTTTGCTGTGGTACTGGAGCGGTGGGTGTCGCGATAGCCAAAGCTCTGGGGGGGATTATTGAGTTGTATGCAGTCGACATCGACCCAACCGCAGTGCGTTGTGCCCGCCGCAATGTTACTAGCCAAGGTGGTCTCGTCTATGAAGGTGATCTTTATGAACCACTACCAGCCAAACTTCGTGGGAAAGTCAATGTCTTAGTAGCAAACGCACCTTACGTACCTACCAAGGCAATCAAGCTGCTTCCCCAGGACGCACGTCTACATGAACCGAAGGTGGCGCTTGACGGAGGAGATGACGGACTTGATATTCAGCGAAGAGTGGCAGAAGAAGCATCTCTCTGGCTGGATTCGGGCGGGCATCTATTAGTAGAGACAAGCCAAATGCAGGCACATCAGACCTTTGAAATCTTTAGCCAATACGGACTAATACCTCAGTTAGCACACAATGATGAGCTGGACGCTACGATCGTAATTGGAACCAAACCTACCCCTCTAGAATAATTGGGGAAGCTATTATTTTCCTTGCTTTAAAGAGGGGAGAACCACGACGTGCTACACTGAGGATCTGACTTTTATATTATGTTTATATAAAATTGATCGAATTAATGTGGGCTTATTGAACTTCTCTTAAGCCCTTTCCTTCATGAATCTCTCGAATTCCTTCCTCGCAAACCCCATAAGAACGCCAAGAACAAGTTTCGCAAACTACTTGAATATCGGAGGGAACGACATGCTTTCGAATACGGGACTCAATGTCGTCCCAAATCAGAATTTGGCCGATTCTAAGGTTCAATTTTTCTAAAATAACGGCATCTCGTTCATAGATCTGGTCGTTTTGGCAATGGTATTCGCCTGAGTTAGGGTACTTTTCGCACAACTCATCAGGTCCCTTTACGAGCTGAATCAGCGTTTTTGGGTTGTTTCTCAAGATTTGATGCAAGCGCGTCATATTTTCTACGTATTCTTGGGAATAGCCCATTCCCCGATAGCCTAGAAGGCAAAATAGATGATGTCCTCGCAGCTTATACATAAATTTCCCCCAGTGTGTTTACTCCCTTGGATTTAAAAGTAAACTTTAATTGTAAATTGGTTAACATCTTTATTAATTAACATAACATATGATTCTTTTTTTGGGGGAGCTTTTGACTCTAAGAGATACGAAATTTTTTTCGATTCTGAGGAAAGACATCAAAGACAAACCATTCCCTTCCAATGGGCGAATTTAGGAAAGAAACAATCATCAGGAAATAAGCATTAAAAAATACCCATTTATAGAAGGTTAAGATGAAATTTTGTTGAACTTGTAAAGAAGGAGAAAAATTTCATTTTTATGGGCGAGGTGTAAGGAATGGATGAGATCCAATATGCTTTTATAGATGAGGCTGGGGACTATCGTTTTGATTTTGAAACAGAGAATGTATCAAGCCACTTTATTATCGTTGCTATTCTTGTAAAAGAATCTAATAAAGTGTTGATTGAGACCGAAATGGAACAGATTAAACAAAGGTATTTTCAAGGCGACGTAATAAAATCCAACATATTCGACACGAACCCTACTCTAGGTATGCAAATTTTGCATGATGTAAGAGTGCTGCCATTTCGTGTCTATGCCTATGTCATCGATAAGAGAAAAAAACGTGAAGACAGTGGAATCCTATATAAAACGCCTTTTCTTAAGTTTTTAAATAGAGCGATCTATGATGACTTAAGCAGAACCTTCGAACAGCTTGATCTTGCAGCTGATGACCAGGAAACGAAATTATTTATATGCGAATTTAAAAATTATATCAGGACGAGAAGTATTCCCGACCTATTTAATTATTCCACATTTGGGTTCAATAATGGTCAGTCCGATCTGTTGCTTCAGTTGGCAAAGCTTATGACGGGGATCCTTGCAAAAGGATATGATAAAACACAGCTTTCTGACTATTACCGTTCCTTTTTCAACATCATAAAGAATAAATTCGCCGCCATTAATCTATTACCCCTAAATTATACAAACTTTCTTTTTGATTTTAAGTCAGAAAATCATCACTCAAAATATGACGAGGTTATTATCAAACAGGCAGTTAATCTAGCCTATAAATATATAGAAAAGCAGCGAAAGAGTGAGGAGGATGATGAAAAGCTCCGACTTGATTTTCTTAAGTTTCTGCTGTTTAATCTGAAGGAAAATCCTGATGAATATGTATATACAGAAGAAGTGTTAGATAACCTCAATGCCATCAGAGATGTAAAAATAAATCCTCATTATTTCCGCTCCAATATTGTTTCCAAGCTGCGTGATAGCGGTTTATTAATTGCCAGCAGCAAAAAGGGCTATAAATTACCGGTTTGCTTAAACGATTTATATGATTTTGTGAATCTATCGACTTTAACGATCCATCCCATGATCCAAAGAATATCCAAATGCAGAGATCAAATTCTCCTTGCAACAAATCATGAAGTAGATATTCTTGATCAAAAAGAATATGGATACTTGAAAAAAGTCATAGATATGGAGAAACTGGAGATATAAACAATCGTTATGGCTGCAATTAAAAATGGCGTATTTATGTTTTTTGAATATGAAGTTAAATATGATTGCATCTGTAAGTATTGCAGCAGCTGCTTTATCAGTAAGAAAAAATTATTAAAAGGAGTGATTAATTTTGGGTAGCACAATTCCGGAAATTACACTAAATGATGGGATTACAGTGCCGGTGATCGGTTTGGGTACATATAAACTAAAGGGAAATGAAGGTGTCAATTCTATTCTAAGTGCAATTGATATCGGCTATCGTCTTATCGATTCTGCATATAATTATGAAAATGAAGGAACGGTAGGGGAGGCCGTTAGACGAAGTTCTGTTCCAAGAGAAGATTTAAAAATTACATCCAAACTGCCAGGCCGCTATCAATCGTATGACCAAGCGGTTACGACCATTCAAGAATCATTATATAGAGCAAATCTAGAATATTATGATTTTTATTTGATACATTGGCCAAACCCTAAACAGGATACATATGTAGAAGCGTGGCAAGCATTAATTGACGCTAAAAAAGAGGGCCTTATCCGTTCCATCGGTGTTTGTAATTTCTTACCTGAGCATATAGAGCGCTTAGAAAACGAAACTGGGGTAAAACCCAGCATGAATCAAATCGAATTACACCCATTTTTCAATCAAGCACCACAAAGAAAATGGCATGAAGAGAATAACATACAGACTGAGTCTTGGAGTCCATTAGCGCGAGCAAGAGAGGTTTTACAAAATGACACGATTCAACAGATTGCCGAACAGCATAACAAGTCCATTTCACAAATCATTTTACGCTGGCATTATCAACTTGGGGCTATTTCTATTCCTAAATCTGCCTCTCCTGCACGACAACTCGAAAATATATCTATTTTTGACTTTTCCCTAGATGGAACAGAAATGAGCATGATTTCAGGATTAACTCGGGCGGATGGCAGAATTAACAATCAAGATCCTGCTGAATACGAAGAATTTTAAACCCATTGAGCATAGTAAAACTATAAAGCACATCACAAATATTAATAAGTGATGTGCTCTTTTAATATTATTCCATTATTCCTGTACTAAACGTACAAGCATATGAGACAGTTTGTGTTGTTCTTCCTCAGTCCCCACGTTCCAAAGCTCTTGTAACAACCGCTCTTCAGAATTTTTCGGTGACTGCTTATCGGCGAGATAATCGGCCACTTTTTGCGCCGAATTGGCTAATTGCTCCTCATCCAGCCCTAGTTTTTTACCTAAATCCACTTTTCCTCTCAAATATTCCCTGAAATCATCAAAACTTGTTAGGGAATCACCGTTTTTATAAATATGGTTTGCTATTTCTTGGTCATTCAATTGCTTATCCACGAATATCTCTCCTTTTATATTGTCCAACAGTGGTTTAATGTGTTTAAACTATATATTCCTTGTGTCCTACTAGATAAACATATTTTTGGCGCCAGCCAGTGTCCCTAAATGGGATAAGGAGCCTGTCCCTATGTCTTTCCCTTGGGGCAATGGGAGTTAAACGTGAAATTTTCAAATTAACTATTGAAATTATTTATCTATGTCGCAGTTATATTATACTAAGAAAAACTAGTTTTAAATTCAAGGAAGATTAACTGAAACCTAAATGAGGTGATGTTTATGTTATTTGAAAAAGAAGAAATCAAAGTGCGCCAATTGCAGCAAGAGGACAAGTATTTACTTGTTAAATGGCTTTCGAACCCTTCCGTTCTTGAATTTTATGAGGGGCGGGACAATCCGATTGATTTGGAAAAAGTAAATAAGAAGTTTTATAATCGGGAGAATGGAGTTTTTAGATATGTGGTCGAGTACGAAGGGATAAGTATCGGATACATACAGATTTATCATGTAAATGAGTCAACAAGTTCAATTGATGATTATGATGAGGAAGAAATAGTTTTTGGTATGGACCAGTTCATTGGCGAAACCGAATATTGGAACAGAGGAATTGGGACATTACTTGTAAAGTCGATGGTGGAGTATTTAATTGCGCAGAAACAAGCGACACGGGTGATTATGGACCCTCAACTAACAAATTTACGCGCATTATCATGTTACGAAAAGTGTGGTTTTAAGAAGATTCGATTACTCCCAAAACACGAATTCCACGAAGGAAAATATCGAGATTGTTGGTTAATTGAATATAAAAATTCTTCTTTATGAAACTATAATTACTTTTCTGGGAGAGTATTGGAAATGGTGAAAATTCGAAATGTAAAAATGGAAGATTTAGCTGAACTTATAGTCATAGAGCAGCTTTGCTTTACAAAAGAAGAGGCTGCGTCAAAGGAAGCGTTTGAAAAGCGGATTCAAGTCATTCCGGATAGTTTCTTTGTGGCTGAGGCAACGGGCGAGATTGTCGGTTTGGTTAATGGACCTGTCATTGAAAAAGCATATATTACCGATGACCTGTTTAGTGATTTAAAGGAAAATCCAGCATCTGGCGGTCATCAAAGTATTTTAGGATTAGCAGTGTCACCGCATTTTCAAAAACGTGGTGTGGCATCCGCGTTACTTTCACATATTGAAAAAGAAGCGAAGGCAAAGGGACGTGAAACGATTACACTAACTTGTAAGGCGGACTTAATTAAATTTTATGAAAATATTGGCTACCAAAACAGAGGTGTATCAACCTCTGTGCATGGTGGGGTCATTTGGTACAATATGATCAAGAGCTTGCAGGTATAAGGGGGAGATTCGATGATAGTGGAGGCCGTGATGCTTCAAGTTAAGCAAGGGATGGAAGAGGAATATGAGGATGCCTTTCGCCAGGCGTCAAAAATCATTTCTTCAATGGAAGGATACATATCCCACGAATTGCAGCGGTGTTTGGAAGTGAATGGGAAATATTTATTATTGGTGAAGTGGGAAACATTAGAAAATCATACAGTTGGTTTTAGACAATCCATTGAGTATCAAGAATGGAAAAAGCAATTACACCATTACTATGACCCATTTCCCACAGTTGAACATTTTGAGAAAGTTCATCTTTCATAAAGGATTTTATCGATTCGAACATGCGTTCTTCATATAATAGCTTTTTAAGGGAATCCTATTTTGGTTTCCATAAACCTGTAATTGCATTGTTAAAGATTCTTTGTTATAGTAAGAAAGAATTATTTTTGTTTATCGGTAGGATTATGAAGTGTTAAACTTTTTGTCTTGAAGATTTGAGCAAGGATAGTAACACAATGTGTGCAACGCACACGAGGAGGAAACAACAATGGAACAAGGTAAAGTGAAATGGTTTAATGCAGAAAAAGGATTCGGATTCATCGAACGCGAAGCAGGGGACGATGTATTCGTACACTTCTCAGCTATCCAAAGCGAAGGTTTCAAATCTTTAGACGAAGGTCAAGCAGTTACATTTGAAGTAGAACAAGGTCAACGTGGACCCCAAGCTACTAACGTTCGTAAAGCATAATATTAACCAATAGATAAAAAGACTCTCTTGCAGAGTCTTTTTTTTGTGGATATGGCCCGATAGGCATAAAAACACCCCACTCAGCAGATGAGCGGGGTGGTCATATGAAACGTAAAGCAAATGGTAGACAAAGTATAGCATAAATTCATAGGAATGACTAATCCTTTTTTATTTGGTAAATAAAGGGGAGAAGTTATTAAATTGGTTGTTAAACCTCTAGGGTAGAATCAAGACCATCGACACCTGTATATATGCAGCGATTAATTAGAAATAATGTGGCAGCAGCATTATTAATTAACCAACGAAAGCAGTTCCAGATGTAGTTAAAGAAAAGAAGGCAACATACCCTAGGACTGTAAAAAGTTGAATAATAATTCCAACAATACTACAAATTAAACCTGCGGTGGCTAATCCTCTACCATTTTCATTTGTTTTATTAATTTGTTTTACAGCTTTCCTTGAAAATACTATTCCAATTATCCCTAAGATTAAACCAATAATAGGTATTAATAATGATAGAATACCAACTGTTAAGGAAATTACTGAATTATTGTTTGTTTGACTTTTTTCAGACATTCTCTATCCTCCCCCTTATGATAATTTTACCATTATTTTTTTATCTTAGATAACAAACGAAATAACAATTGCAATAAGTGAGAAACCAAAACTTATTTTGATGCTAGTCCAGTAAATTTTATAGAGCTTATTATACTCCTCTGTGTAGTCCGCATATGCCGCATTGACCATTTTATCAACTACTGTTTCAGTTTCATCAACACTTTTCTCATCACTTTCATTAATAAACTGCTCAAGTTTGGGAAAAAGAACTTTGTTTATCTTTCGAGAATTCAAATATTGCCAGATACCTAGATAGAGTCCAAATCCCAAATTCCATGCAAATAACAAACTGATTAAAGCACCAACAAAATCTGATGCCAGTTTTCGTCCGAAATCGATAACTGCGCCATTAATTGTCATGAAGATGAAGGCAGTTACAATTAAAACGATTACCGTAGTTAATGGCTTAATTCGATAGGGTTTTTTTATCTCTTCCAAAACTTCTTTTTTGCTTTTCATTCCTTTGCCCCCTCAATAGGATTATCCCACCCAATGGTAATCATGACAAGGGAAGACGAACCTGGTCCCAATAGTTAGAAAAGAAAAAAATGATTCAATTATTTTAAACTAAGTGGGACAAGGAGCCCTATGTCTTCAACTCGGGCGGATGGCAGAATTAACAATTAAGATCCTTCTTCATACTAAAAATTTAAATCCCATTCAGATAGTAAAACTTTAAAGCCCATCACTAATATAAATAAGTGATGGGCTTTTTTAATACTATTCCATTATTCCTGTACTAAACGTACAAGCATATGTGCAAGTTTGTGTTGTTCATCTTCCTTACCTACATTTCAAATATTCCCTGAAATCATCAAAACTTGCTAGGGAATCTCCGTTTTTATAAATATGGTTTGCTATTTCTTGGTCATTCCATGAATACCACTCCTTTTTTGGTTGTAAATTGGTATAATGTGTCTTAATCATAAAATCCGAAAGATGATGGTGTTTATACTTTATTTGTCTTACCTGAAACTAATTTGAAAATGAACACCACGAGAGCCACCACTAATAGAATGTGAATAAGTCCTCCCGCAATATGGAATACAAGCCCAAGGATCCAAAATAATAGTAATAAACCAATAATTGTCCACATCATCATAACTCCTTCTTTCTAGGAAAAATATTTTTCTCTATGTGTTATACCCACTTTTAACAACTGTATATTAATTTTAATAACTTCCTTTTTTTTATTTAGCTGTTTGATAATCGTTTGTATTTTCAACTGGAGTTGTTAGCCCTAAAAAACGGTGACTGAAATTAGTCAGTCTCTGTTTTCTTATTATCTTGTTTATCATTTAAATAGCTGTCTCTCTTTTTATAGGGAATATCTCCAATTTTGGATTCAATTCCTTGTCTATCTAGCAGTTCTTTGTCTTCTTTCATCTTTCTGGACATCACAACGTTTTTTTTCTGACCAGTGATGTCTGTGGCAGAATAAGTTTCATAATCCTCAGCGTAAGATTCTTCATTTTTACCCTTGTTATACAGATCATTATAGCTTTTATAATCCCCAACGAGGTCGGCAGGAGTTTCCGAGGTTCCATACCTGGCCACTTCCTCAAAACTATCTTGAGTATCGACAACACCTTGTTCCGGATCATGCCTGAAGGAGTTAACCTTGGGTGGCTCTAGGATGTCTTCCTCAACTGGGCGATAATCGCCGCCTGATGTTTTTAGAGTGTGCTTTACACAATATAAGGTTGATGGAAGAGCTTCCAACCGCTCGAAAGGAATTTCTTCCCCGCAAACCTGGCACTTTCCATAGGTGCCTTTTTCAATGGCCTCCAATGCAGTATTTATTTTTTCAAGCTCTTTATCCTGGTGGTCCTCTAATGCAAAGTCACGTTCACGCTCAAATAATTCAGTACCCAGGTCAGCAGGATGATTGTCATAAGCCGATAATTCTCCGACTGTTTCCTGCATGCTTACATCCATATTCCTGTATTGACTGGTAGAATTTATTTGGTCTATAATTGCCTGTTTCTCTTCCTCAAGCCTCTTTTTTAATGTATCAAGTTGGTTTGTAGACAACATGATTATTCACTTCCCCTCATAATTGCTAGTAATCACTTAAAATAATACCCTTTCTGTGCATGATAAAAACCTGACACTATGATGCTTCAAGGGTCAGTTCCACTCGAACATAACAAGGTCTTTAACTTCTACATTAGGAGTTTTTTTATGTTTTATAGAACCTTTTTATTATATTTTTGGATTATTTATCAATGTTGCCCGAGGTTAGCAGGTCTACCCTTTTTTGATATTGACAAATATTCCGAAAAATGATAACGTAAGAAGTCCTGCCAATCAAACGTTGGCACTAAGGGGACTGTGAAAAGTTCATTCTTCTTTGAAAAGGATGGGTAATATGAACAAAGAGCAATTAATGGAAAGTGCACGTAAGATGAAGGAAAGAGCCTATGCACCTTATTCCAATTTTCCGGTTGGAGTAGCATTATTATTAAAAGATGGTACTGTTATTAATGGAGTAAACGTGGAAAATGTTTCATTTGGTGCAACAAATTGTGCTGAGAGAACAGCTATTTTCACTGCAATAGCAAATGGTTACAAAAAAGGTGATTTCCAGGCAATTGCTGTAGCAGGTGATACGGTAGATTTTCTTCCACCTTGTAGTATTTGCAGACAAGTTTTAGCAGAATTCTGTTCACCAGAAATGCCGGTTTATTTAACAAATGAGAAAAAAGATATATTAGAATTGACCTTAATTGAATTATTACCTTATGCATTCACAGATTTAGATATCTAAATTTAATACTTATTCAATTTATATAAAAGGGATATAGTTGAATAAGTAGCAAAAATAAATAAGAAAAAAAGCTCAGTTCGATATCATACCGGACTGAGCTTTTTGCAGCTGTCTTAGACTGGGTAGGAATTTGCCATAATGAAAGAGAATAATTGAAAATTAATCGACTGTTTTTGAAACAGATATAAAGATAACAACTTTTACAACTTGTGACGAGGTTTTCGGGGGAAGTTTTGGTAAAATGAAGGATGAAATAAAGGTACCCTGAAAGGACACTGCACATGACATTTTTAGAAAAGGTTAAACCCCACTTAATTAGCGATGATATTTTAATTCAAGAAACTGTTCTTCATGCACTACATGATTATCCTAATGTTCCTGAGGAATGGACAGTAGCGTTATTGAAGGAAGCTTTTAAACATAAAGAGAAGCAATCTTCCATTTTAATTTATGTGGAAAAACAAACCATCAATGAAGAAGCAGTACAGATTTTACTTGAAAATATACCTAAGATGGATCAGTCTGAGAACCATTTAGCGTTAAATTTATTTGCTTATTTGGAACCAGAGCTTGCTCTAAAATATAAGGAGCCATTGATAAGATATATTAACGATGATTCATGGGCGTTATACGAGTTAATCCAAAATGGGACTGAAGAAGAAGTTCACAAGGAATTTGCCAAAACGATCAATAGCCTTGACCGAGCAGATTCTTATCAGCACGACATATTCTTTAAAGCAAAAAAACTAGCGAAATGTTTGGTGCAAAACAATTGGATCACAGCAGAGGAAATTACTTTTGACATTGAGAATGAATTAAAGGAACAATGTTTTTCCTTTAGCGGCATCTTGTCAGTTTATATGATTGGATTATTAAAATTGTCGCAGTTTATCCCTATGCTGGCAAGCTTGTTAGTACGGGATGATGATATCTTATTAGAAGAGGCTGCTTTGGCGTTAATTAGTTTTCAAAATGATGATGTTGTAAAAGAAGTTGCACCTTATTTAAAGAAATCGGATTCGATTATTTTTGCCACTTCTGTTGTCGAAAATATCAAAACGGACCTTGCTGTAAAGGTTTTAAGAGAGGCTTACAGGGCTGCAAAAGAATTAGAGGATCAAGATTTACTGATCGAAGCACTCTGTCATCAGCTATCAAAATCGGCATTGCCGGAAATCTCTGCACATATGAATAACGAGTATTTATCAGGCATGGTTGATGTTGAACAGGTGGTCTATAGTTACTATTCCATACTTGACGAGCAACACCCTGAATTAGAGGAATGGAAGCATGCAGCATTTGAAAGTGAAATGGATTACAGGAACGCGGAGGGGCAATCGAATGTGCTGCAAAGTGTACCTGTTCGAAATGAAAATAATGTTGGTAGAAATGACCCATGTCCTTGCGGTAGTGGTAAGAAGTATAAAAAATGCTGCGGGAAATGATAAATAATACACTTTTGAGTTAATGGCCCAGTAGGCGCATTATTTAATTAGGTAATTATAAATGAATAGAAAAAATAACTCAGCACACCTGAGTTATTTTTTCTATCATTGATAGTTGCTGCGACTCTTGGAAGTGTTATAAGGGAAAATAACTACATCAAAAAAGTAATAAACCGCGTTGACAATATACCCTATATGGTATATTATGAACTTGTAAGTTGCTTCTTGCTAAAGAGTTGAATAGGGAAGAACATATCAAATGTTATTATTTATTATGGATAGTTAGTTTTTCAAAAAATATTCTAAGAAAAAAAGGTTATCGTTAAAGGGGGGAATGAAATTGGAATATAATGATCTAATGAAAAATAGAGTAAAGCGTATTGAGGGGCAACTTAGAGGTATTTTAAGAATGATGGAAGAAAATAAAGACTGTAAGGAAGTCATTACACAGTTGTCTGCAACGAGAACTGCAATTGATCGAACGATAGGGGTTGTGGTTAGTTCGAATTTAGTTGAATGCGTTCGAAATGCTGAAGAAACTGGAGAACGAAGTACAGAAGAATTGGTTAAAGAAGCAGTAAACTTACTTGTTAAGAGTCGATAAAAAAGGGTTGACACCCTCTTTTATTTAAATTAATATATACCCGCTGGGGTAATGGTGAATATGCAAGGGTAGCTGTATACCTTGCAGATGTAGAAGAAGGTCAAGTGAAATTATTTATCTAAAAAAACAAGGCAAGACAAACTAATTTTTTTTACAAATTAACATACCCGCATGGGTAAATGGAGGCGTTTTTAATGAACTTTATAAAAACAGATTTATTAGTCGATGCAAAAGAATTAGCGTGCCCAATGCCAATCGTGAGAACAAAAAAAGCAATGAATGAAATCGGATCAGGGCAGGTATTAGAGGTACAAGCAACGGATAAGGGCTCAAAAGCAGATATCCAAGCATGGGCGAAAAGTTCTGGTCATCAGTATCTTGGTACGCTTGAAGAAGGGGAGTTGCTTAAGCATTACTTACGTAAATCTTCAAATGATGAAACAATTGAAAGAAAACATCCGCAGGTTATAAGTAACGAAGAACTTGAGAAAAAAATAAATGCAAGAGAAAACATTGTTGTACTAGATGTAAGAGAATCAGCCGAATATGCATTTAATCATATTCCAAATGCAATTTCGATTCCATTAGGTGAATTGGAAGAGCGTGTAATTGAATTAGATAAAGATGACGAAATTTATGTGGTATGTCGAACAGGCAGCCGTAGTGATCTCGCAGCTCAAAAATTAGCTGAAAAGGGCTTTATTAAAGTAAATAATGTTGTACCGGGTATGAGTGTTTGGTCAGGTAAAACTTCCACTTTAAATAAGTAAGGAGAAAATAGATTGTTGGATATGATCCGAAACATCGTTTTAATAAAGAATTATTTTTTTAAACTTAAATATACCATAGGGGGTAAATAGAATGACTGTAAAAGCAATGCATTCAAAAGATGTGACAAGAAAAGTATTTCATAAAGAAGAGTTATTTATATTAGATGTTCGTAATGAAGGCGACTTTCAAGATTGGAGGATCGAAGGAGAGAATTTTGAGTATCTGAATATACCATACTTTGAATTACTTGATGGTGTTGAAGAAATTTTAGGAAAGATTCCTTCAGAAAAAGAAGTATTAGTTGTTTGTGCGAAAGAAGGTTCTTCTATTATGGTAGCGGAAATGCTTTCTGAACAAGGTCTAAATGTTTCTTATTTAGAAGGTGGTATGAAGGCTTGGAGTGAGCACTTAGAGCCAGTGAAAATTGGCGATTTAAGAGGCGAAGGTGAAATTTATCAGTTTGTCCGAATTGGAAAAGGTTGTTTATCCTATATGATTGTGTCAAATGGAGAAGCAGCAATTATTGATGCAACTCGTATGACAAATACCTATCTAAACTTTGCAAAAGAGATTGGTGCGAAGATTACTCATGTATTTGATACTCACCTTCACGCTGATCATATTTCAGGTGGCAGGGAGATTACAGCTAGTACAGGGGCAACATATTGGTTACCTCCAAAAGATGCAACAGAGGTAACGTTTGATTATAGTCCACTAGAAGGTGGCATTACAGTAAAAATTGGAAATACTGCAATTGATATTCATGCATTATATTCACCAGGTCATACAATTGGCTCAACCTCATTTGTTGTGGACTCATCTTATTTGCTGTCAGGGGATATTCTTTTTATTGATTCAATTGGAAGACCAGATTTAGCAGGAATGGCTGAAGATTGGGTAGCAGATTTAAGAGAGAGTCTATATTCACGTTATAGAGGACTTTCAGAGGAATTAATTGTTTTACCAGCTCATTTTATGATCATTGATGAGTTGAATGATGATGGAAGTGTAGCAAAAGAATTAGGTACTTTATTTGCAGAAAATCATGGTTTAAATATCGAGGACGAAAATGAATTTAGAAAGATGGTAACAGAAAATCTACCACCACAACCAAATGCATATCAAGAAATTCGTGAAACAAATATGGGGAAAATCACTCCAGATGAAGAAAAACGACGTGAAATGGAAATCGGACCAAACCGTTGTGCGATTCGTTAATCTAAAATTAAAAAAATTAGGAGGCAACAAGGTATGGAAGCAACAAAAGTATTAGACGCAAAAGGGTTAGCATGCCCAATGCCAATCGTAAAGACAAAAAAGGCAATAAATGCTTTAGCATCAGGAGAAATTCTAGAAATCCATGTAACAGATAAGGGAGCAAAAAATGATCTTCATGCTTGGTCGAAATCTGGTGGTCATGAGGTAATTAAGCAAGAAGAAGATAGTGATGTACTAAAATTTTGGATAAAAAAGGGCTGAAAATAAAGGGAACCTAAAAAAGGTTCCCTTTCCTAAACTGGAGGTAATAAACATGGAATTAGGGTTTATAGTTACAATATTTTTAATCGGATTTATAGGTTCATATATTTCAGGAATGCTTGGAATTGGCGGTTCTATCATAAAATATCCAATGTTACTATATATTCCGCCATTATTTGGTTTAGCAGCATTTAGTGCACACGAAGTTTCTGGAATCAGTGCTGTCCAAGTGTTTTTTGCTACAATAGGTGGAGTTTGGGCGTATCGAAAGGGTGGGTACTTAAATAAAACGTTAATCATCTACATGGGTGCAAGCATATTAATAGGTAGTTTTATTGGTGGATATGGATCGAAATTAATGTCTGAAGGAGGCATTAATCTAATTTATGGAATTTTAGCCTTAATTGCTGCTGTTATGATGTTTATCCCTAAAAAAGGGATCGATGACATTCCACTAAATCAGGTGAAATTTAACAAGTGGCTCGCAGCTATTCTAGCATTAATCGTTGGTGTAGGTGCAGGGATTGTAGGAGCAGCAGGAGCCTTTTTATTAGTACCAATTATGTTAGTTGTACTTAAAATACCAACACGGATGACGATTGCTTCATCCCTAGCTATCACTTTTATTTCTTCGATTGGAGCAACTGTAGGGAAAATTACAACAGGACAAGTTGATTACGGTCCAGCAGCAATTATGGTTATTGCGAGTTTGATTGCATCTCCACTTGGTGCGATGGCTGGGAAAAAGATGAATACAAAAATTTTACAAGTTATTCTGGCTTTATTAATTTTTGCAACAGCTTTGAAAATTTGGCTTGATATCATATAGAAATAGTATTATACATCAGGTATAGCTTATTTTAGAGCCACTACTTGAGAAGGTCATTGAAAAACACGGGAACCCTTAAGTTGTTGCAGTTGAGACTGGATTCAATTAAAGTGTTAGAAAATTTCAAAAACACACTTGACACGTCGGAAAAGTCAGAATAAAATAATGATAAATTAAAAGATTTACAAAACGTTTGACACAATTAAAAATAGAAAGCTGATTGGAAAACCAAAGGCTTATACTCATTTACTGGGTATAAGTCTTTTTTAATGAGAAGGGAGAGTCATCTTCATGATGTTACCGATTAGTAAAGGGAGTCCTCATTGTTACAAATCATCAGGTATTTTTTACTTGTAAATCCAAGTAAACTTATAAGAAATAAAGAGATTAAAGGAGGTTAAGCAAATGGCATTTGTGGATCAAGCAAAAGCAAATTTTATTCTTTCTACATTAAAAAATATCGAATATGGCACAGTCATTATAACTGTTCATGATGGTGCCATTACCCAAATTGATAAAACAGAGAAAACACGTTTTACATCAAAAAATTCATCGGACAAAAACAAAAAGTGATGATGGATGCTGCCGAACAGACCACTGAAGGCTGCTTATTTTTAGAAAGTGTGTAAGAAATTTGTTGTCTGCACAAACCACGGACCAATTTCTTTATGCATTAATCTATAGAATAGGCAGTCATTTTTATTAGATAAAGGAGGAATTAACTTGTTGATAAATAAACATATCGCTTTTAAATTCACACCGTTTCTCATTATTCTTGCCCTGTTTCTAGCAGGATGCGGCTCTGAGGCAAGCAGTAATCAAGGGACTAAAAAAACGAGTGCAGCGAAAGAGGAAACAGCCAAAAAGAAAGACCCCGTTCAATTATTAAATGTATCGTATGATCCGACCCGTGAGCTTTATGAAGAGTTTAACAAGGAATTCGCGAAGGATTGGGAACAAAAAACGGGACAACAGGTTACCATCCAGCAGTCACATGGTGGATCAGGTAAACAGGGACGCGCTGTTATCGATGGGCTAGAAGCAGACGTCGTCACGCTTGCGCTAGCCTATGATATCGATGAAATTGCCGAAAAGGGTGACTTGCTTTCGAAGGATTGGCAAAAGAAGTTAGAGGATAACTCTACACCTTATACATCCACCATTGTCTTTCTTGTGAGAAAAGGAAATCCAAAGGGGATTAAGGATTGGGATGATCTAACGAAAAAAGGGGTATCGATCATCACTCCTAACCCGAAGACATCTGGCGGGGCGCGGTGGAATTATTTAGCAGTCTGGGCCTATGCGAAGGAACAATATAACGGTGATGAAGCGAAAATAAAAGATTTTGTCGGTAAACTATATAAAAATGTGGAAGTGTTAGATTCCGGTGCACGCGGGGCAACGACAACATTTGTTGAGCGGGGAATTGGCGATGTCCTGTTGGCTTGGGAGAACGAGGCCTTCCTAACGCTTAATGAATTAGGCAAGGATAAGTTTGAAATTGTCGTTCCTTCCATCAGTATTCTTGCGGAACCTCCTGTTGCGGTGGTCGATAAAATAGTCGACAAAAAAGGAACACGAGAGGTAGCTGAGGCCTATTTGAAATTTTTATACACAGAAAAAGGACAGGAGATTGTCGTGAAAAATTATTATCGTCCGCGCAATCAAGAAATACTCGCTAAATATGCTGATGTTTTTCCAAAAATCAATTTAGTAACAATTGATGATGACTATGGCGGTTGGAAAAAGGCGCAGGAAAAGCACTTTAATGATGGAGGAACATTTGATCAAATATATCAGCCGAAGTAAGTATAATTTAGGGTGCTCCGAGTAGGAGCATCCCTTGTATCTTTAGCGGAAGGGGTCAACCTCATGGCTCGTTTACAAACAATAAAAAGAAATAGTGTGCTCCCTGGATTTGGCCTTTCACTAGGGTTTACGATGTTTTACATTAGCATGCTTGTCATTTTACCAATATCGATGATTTTTATTAACTCCATGGCCGCACCATGGTCAAAAGTATGGCAGACCATTACTGAGCCTAGGGTGGTTGCATCCTATCAGCTTAGCATTGGGGCTTCATTGTTGGCGGCAGTGATTAATGTTGTTTTCGGGGTGTTAATCGCCTGGGTGTTGGTTCGCTATCAATTTCCTGGCAGAAAAATTATCGATGGTCTCGTCGATTTACCCTTCGCTCTGCCGACAGCGATTGCCGGTATTGCCTTAACAACGTTGTATACGGAAAATGGCTGGATCGGACAATTCTTGGGATTCAAAGTGGCTTTCACACCGCTGGGCATTACTCTCGCTTTGACCTTTATCGGGTTACCGTTTGTTGTTCGAACTGTTCAGCCTGTGTTGCAAAACCTTGAGAAAGAAATCGAAGAAGCTTCTGCAAGTTTGGGAGCCAATCGGCTGCAAACCTTTATGAAAGTGATTTTTCCTGAGTTGCTCCCAGCAGCGCTGACAGGTTTCGCACTAGCATTTGCGCGCGCCTTGGGTGAGTATGGATCAGTCGTCTTTATTGCCGGAAATATGCCGATGAAGACAGAAATTACCCCGCTATTAATTATGACGAAGCTAGAACAATATGATTATGCGGGTGCCACCGCGCTTGCAGCAGTTATGCTCATCTTTTCTTTTATTCTATTATTCGTGATTAATGTATTGCAATGGTGGACAAATCGGAAATTTATTTAACAAAAGGCTGGGTTAAAAGTGAATGTTGATCTCCGTTCCAGGCGCTTCGCTTTCCGCGGGGCGGGCGGTGAGCCTCCTCGGCGCTAAAGCGTCTGCGGGGTCTCACCTGTCCCGCTGCTCCCGCAGAAGTCTCGCGCCTTCCACTCCAATCAACATTGTGCTCAATATCAACAATGTACTTTAACACAGCCTAACAAAAAGGAGGTATCACGATGGCCGGACAGGTTTCTTTGCAATATTCGAAAACACCGCTGCAGAATTCTATAAATGATGCCGAACCTCGGTGGGTTCGCTGGATACTTATTTCAGCTGCATTAGGTTTCTTATGTTTATTTTTGGTGCTGCCACTTGCAGCCATTTTTATTAAAGCTTTTGAAAAAGGCAGTGATGTTTTCTTGGCTGCAATTAGCAGCCCTGACGCTTTATCGGCGATTAAATTAACGTTTTTAATTGCATTGATTACGGTACCTCTGAATGCCATCTTTGGGGTGGCAGCGGCATGGGCTGTGACCAAGTTTAATTTTAAAGGGAAAAGTCTCCTGATCACGATAATTGATCTTCCTTTTGCCATTTCACCTGTCATTGCCGGCTTGGTGTTTGTCCTCTTATTTAGTGCACACGGCTTGTTTGGCCAGTGGCTGATGAATCATAATATCAAAATTCTCTTCGCGGTGCCGGGGATCACACTAGCCACATTATTGGTAACATTACCGTTTGTCGCCAGGGAACTCATTCCTTTAATGCAAACCCAAGGAACGGCCGATGAGGAAGCATCCTTAACCTTAGGGGCGAGCGGATGGAAGACCTTCTGGCTAGTAACATTGCCGAATATCAAATGGGGCTTGCTGTATGGCGTAATTTTGTGTACGGCTCGAGCGATTGGAGAATTTGGTGCGGTATCGGTCGTTTCCGGTCATATACGGGGGATGACGAATACAATGCCGCTCCATATAGAAATTTTATACAATGAATATCAGTTTTCTGCAGCTTTTGCGGTTGCTTCCTTAATGTCGTTGTTTGCCATCCTCACATTAGTGGTGAAAAATGTGATTGAATGGAAGGCAAATAAATTATTCATTCCAGAAAAAGGAGAATCCTAGGATGAGCATTCAAATACAAAACATTTCTAAATCGTTTGGATCCTTTAACGCCCTGGAAAATATAAATATAGATATTCAAACAGGTGAACTAATTGCACTCCTTGGCCCATCCGGATCAGGGAAAACTTCCTTGCTGCGAATAATTGCCGGTTTAGAAAACGCCAATCAAGGAACGATACTATTTGGAAACGAAGATATGACCCATATCAGTACAAAAGAGCGGAAAGTAGGATTTGTTTTTCAACATTATGCGCTGTTTCGTCATATGACGGTATTTGAAAATATCGCCTATGGATTAAAGGTGCGTTCAAGAAAAATTCGCCCCTCCAAACAGGAGATAAAGGAGAAAGTATATGAGTTACTCGGGCTCGTGAAACTAGAAGCCTTTGCTGATCGCTATCCAGCCCATTTATCAGGAGGACAGCGGCAGCGTGTTGCATTGGCAAGGGCATTGGCTGTTGAGCCCAAGGTCCTTTTGTTGGATGAACCCTTTGGGGCACTTGATGCAAAAGTGCGGAAGGATCTCCGCAGATGGTTAAGGAAGCTTCATGACAATTACCAAATTACGAGTATTTTTGTGACACATGATCAGGAGGAGGCCCTCGATGTTGCCGACAGGATTGTCGTCATGAATGAAGGGAGGATTGAGCAGATTGGGACTCCGGACGAAGTCTATGAACACCCGAATAACCCATTTGTCTACGACTTTTTAGGAAATGTTAATTTGTTTAAAGGGCGCCTGGATAAAGGTAAGCTTCGGCATGGTAGTTATGAAGTGGATGCCCCGCCCGAGTTTGCTGGAAAAATAAATACGGAAGCAGTAGGCTATGTCCGGCCGCATGATATTCATATCGAACGTGATGCAAGCAATGATTCAGTCACTGCTAAAATCAGCTACATCCATTTAGTGGGTGCCGTTGTTCAAGTTGAACTGGTTCGACAAGATAATGGTGAGTTCGTCGAAGCGGAAATACCGAAGGATTACTATCGCAGCCTGGAGCTGAAAACAGGTGAAGAAGTATTCATCAAACCAAAACAACTGAAGGTATTTATACCCGAGGATTATTCGATTTAAGATCATTAAAGCGTCTGGAAACCCCTGGAATGTTGTTATATCAACTTTTTCGGGGGTTTTTGAATGTAAAGAATAAGATAGAAAAAAGGACCTATAGAACCATCCCTATGGCTATCTGTATAATTGTAACTATCTTAATATAACATCAAGGGAGAAGAAATTATGAATTACATCAATAACCAGCTTTTAAAATTTGAAATAGATCCCACCTTTGCTGGGTATCTTTCTATTATTATTATGATTCTTTTTATAGCGGTCATCTGTATTGTAGCGAATTTTATCACGAAAAAAGTAGTGATCAGGGTTATTACCCATATTGTAAAAAATAACAAATTCACATGGGATACAGTGCTTTTGGAAAGAAGGGTATTTCATAAGCTATCACATTTTGTTCCTGCAATTATTATTTATTATTTTGCATCAACCTTTCCAAGCTATCAGAAATTGATAGAAAAGAGTGCCATTGCCTATTTAATCATAATGGGATTAATGGTGATGAACAGCTTATTAAATGCAATTAATGATATTTATCAAACCTATGATATATCTAAGGTTAAGCCAATAAAAGGGTATATCCAGGTAATAAATATTATTGTCATTACACTTGGAGTAATATTGGTGATTGCGAACCTGGTTGGAAAGAGTCCACTTGTTTTTCTAAGCGGGATTGGTGCTCTCTCTGCCGTACTTATGTTGGTTTTCAAAGATTCATTGTTAGGACTTGTTGCAGGGATTCAATTGGCTTCCAATGACATGGTTCGGGTTGGTGACTGGATTGAAATGCCGAAATACGGGGCAAATGGAGATATAATTGATATTTCTTTAAATACAGTAAAGGTACAAAATTTTGACAAAACGATTACAATGATTCCAAGCTATGTGATGATATCCGATTCCTTTATAAATTGGAGAGGCATGCAAACCTCTGGAGGGCGACGGATCAAGCGATCATTATTTATAGATATAAATAGTATTTCATTTTGTACCGAGGAGATGATTAAGAAATTTAGCACAATCGACATTCTCTCGGACCATATTATCGAGAGGGAACGTGAAATTGCAGAGTACAATACGAAGAACGATATTAACCGAAGCAATCCAGTGAATGGAAGGGCACTTACTAATATTGGTGTATTTAGGGCGTATATCAGCAATTACATTCAACATCATCCAGGAATCAATCAAGAAATGAGCTTAATGGTTAGACAGTTAGAACCAACAGAACACGGGCTGCCACTAGAAATATATGCATTTTCAAATGATATCAGATGGGCAGTATACGAATCAGTACAAGCGGATATCTTTGACCATCTTTTCGCCGTAGCACAGGAGTTTGGAATTCGTTTATTCCAGAATCCATCCGGGCATGATTTGAAAATGATCGTGGATGAACCAAAAAGGGAAGTCATGAAATATAGGGACTAACCCTCAGGAGGGACCCTTTTATTGCTGGACTGGACATGCTGCTGCATGTTCGGTCTTTTTTACTTTATGAATTTCCTAATTCTATTTGTTTCTTCCACTCAAAGACCGATTGACGTTTTGGTCATGTCAGATTCGCCATCACTCATCATATCTCTAAAAGACAAAAAGGATGAAAAATCTTGAAAACCTCATAATAATGGAAAAAGGAAACCGGGTGTGAGCATTTGAAAAACGAAGAGATTGTGGTTGAGGAATTAAATACATTATTAAGAGGTACATATATGGGGATTCATGCCTTTGAACATCATATTCAAAAACTGGATGATCCACAATTAAAGCAGATGTTTCAATCCATGCAGCAAGAGGCTAAACAGAATGCACAGAAGCTCTCCGAAAGGATTCAAAATTTAAAAGGTGTTCCCTGTGATAGCGAAGGGGTTTCAGGCAAGATGCATAGCTTTATGCATAAGGTTAAGCTTCCCGACGATACAACAGAAATAATGAAGGATGCATTAAAAGGACTGGATCAATACGGTGTTGAATATTCAGAGGAACTTGTAAGAGGAGACCTCGATCCGGAAAGTAAAAAATAGTCGAAGACAGGTGAAGAAGTATTCATCAAACCAAAACAGTTGAAGGTATATATACCCGAGGATTATTCAATTTAAAAACCGGTTATGCAATTAGGTGGCATACGTGACCGGTATGGTGATTGAATGAAGAAAACGGTCATATAATCCACCTGTTAAAACCTTTTATTGCAAAAGTATCAATTTTTTTCCTTTCTGAACAAAACTACAGCTATTAACACGCTTTTATTGGTCTGGAATTTTGTATAAAATAGTTTTAAAATGCCAAAGCTGATTCCTGAATGATGCCGGAATCAGCTTTTTTGCATAACAATATAAATTTCCGTGGAAAAACATAGAAGAAAAAGATTCTCCGTTTCACTTGATAATTTATCGATGAACTACATCTTCGTCACGTAAATCCCTATACTCGCCAAGTTCCAATGTTACTTCAAGCACAAGCATGCCCATCGAAATCAATTACAAGTTTCATAGTAAATTATTAAATTTTCAAAAATTTTTAAAATAAGTTATCTGAAAGTATTGACTATTCTATTAACAGAAAATATAATAAACTCAGAAATGTTCAAAGTAAACATTATGGTTTAAATTTTGTTCATTTCGAATATTTAAATTTGAATTTCATATAATTTAAGAAAGTTGGAATTTACATTTTTATTTAAGGAGTACAGATGGAACAGATAAAACTAAAAAATGTCGATGAAACGGTTAGTAGGATGGCTCTTGGAACGATGTACTTTCATACTCTCGTAGAATCTAAGAAATCCAAAGAGATTTTGGATTTCTACGTTGATCAGGGTGGGAACTTTATTGATACAGCAAATATGTACGTTTCTTGGATTAAAGGATTCGAAGGCGGAGAATCGGAGAGATTAATCGGGGAATGGATGGCTGATCGAAAAATAAGAGACCAGATGTTTCTATCAACGAAGGTAGGATTACCTATGAAAGATGTACCTGCTGGTTTGAAAAAGGATCTTATTATTCGAGAGTGCGAGAATAGTTTAAGAAGGCTAAAAGTGGATACGATTGACTTATATTTTGCCCACCGAGAGGACAACGAGACCGATTTAGAAGAAACGCTGGAGGCTTTTGATATATTGCAACGCCAAGGGAAAATTAAATATATCGGGGTAAGTAATCATAGGAGTTTTCGAGTTGCAGAGGCAAATACGATTAGTCATCTAAAAGGGTATCCGCGTTTTACTTTTGCCCAATATAGGTATAGCTATTTAAGGCCAAAACCAGGAACGCCTTTTGAAAGTTTAGATGATACAAGAATGCATGCAACAGAGGATTTACTTGACTATATCAACCAGAATGATATGAACTTTATGTGTTATCAGACGCTTTTGAGTGGGGCGTATTCCAATGGTGATCGATCATTCCCTCCCGAGTACATAGGGCCTGATTCTGATGAAAGGTTAAAGGTATTAAGGGAAGTAACAGAAGAAACAGGCGCTACTATTAACCAAGTCGTATTAGCCTGGAGCATGCAGAACAAAATGAAAGCGGTGCCATTAATCTCAGGAAGTTCCATCCAACAAATAAAGGAAAATATTGAAGCGTGCCAGATTGAACTTTCACCCGAGCAAATTCAACGTTTAAACCTTGCTGGGAATTAAAAGGAGGATAAAAGATGCCTGCAGATCTTAGTTTACTAAAAAAATTAAATGATATTTGTCTATTTGTTCCAAACGTAGAGGAAGCTGTTCAATTTTATACAGATAAAATGGGTTTTGAGTTGGTTAGGAGACAACCGGGCTATGTTCAATTTGATTTTCAAGGAACAAGTCTTACCCTATGGCAGGAAGACGGTGTGTATCGTGCCATTCAAAAAGAATATCTGGGCGGCGAGGGAAACCACTTCATGTTAGCGATTAAAGTCCCATCATTAGAAGATGTCGATCAGTTGTATGAGGAATTAGTGAATAGAGGGGTCGAATGCATTTCCCCGCCTGAAACCTACCAATGGGGTTCAAGGGCAGTATATTTTAGAGATTTAAATAAGAATATATGGGAAATCTTTGCCTGGGAAGAAGGTAACGGACCAGGGCTATTATAAGGTTCGATACTTGATAGAGGGATGAAATACGAGATTGCTAGAATTCATTTTTTAAAATAAAAATCAGGGAGGATGGAGAAAGATGGAGAAGGTCATTAAAGCAAGCAGACCGACGGAAGGGGAAGCATTATATCATATCCGTTTAAAAGAAGGGGATGTTCCGGGATATGTGTTACTGCCAGGTGCTCCGGAAAGAACAGTAAAGATTGCTGAAAATTGGGATCAGTATGAGGAAGTAGCGCATTACAGGGAGTATAAAACAGTAAGAGGTTTCTATAAGGATAGCCCAATTGCGGCCACTTCCACAGGTATTGGATGTCCAAGTGCTGAAATCGCGATTCATGAACTTAACGAAATCGGTGTTCATACTGCGATAAGAGTGGGTACCACTGGATGTATTGTGCCCGAATTTGACCTTGGTGACCTCATTATTCCCGTGGCTGCGATCAGAAAGGACGGGGCATCCCAATGGTATGTAGAGCCGGAATTTCCTGCCTTCGCAAATACAGATGTCGTATCGGCGCTTGCTGAAGCATGTGAACGACTAGGGTATCGGTATGGCTATGGTTTGGTTTACACCGTTGGCTCTTTCTATATCGGTCAAGGAAGACCCCTTTCAGAGGGCGGATATTGGCCTTCTTTTGCAGACAAAATTATCCCTGATTTACAGCAAGCAAAAGTAACGAACATTGACATGGATACGGCGGGTCAATATATCGTCGGTTACCTTCATGGAATGAGAATGGGCGCTATCTTATCGGTTATTTCCAATCGTGTATTAGATAAATGGGGTGATAACGGCGGAGAAGAAAAAGCATGCAGAGCAGCATCTGAAGCCATCAAAATATTAATGGAAAGAGATGCACAACAAACGAAAAGAATTCGATAAAGGGAGAATTTACATGATACAGGAAAAAAACCTGATTGATGGGGAATGGAGAAACTCTGCCGATGGTGCGGTCTTTGACGTCACTAGTCCTGCAACTGGAGAAACAATAGCAACGGTTCCCCGTTCTTCGCGAGACGATGTCGAGGAAGCGGTATTAGCTGCTGACCGCTCTTTTAAAGAGTGGTCCAGTCTGAATCCTTTTAAAAGAGGAGAATTTCTAAGAAGAGCAAGTGAAAATGTACAGCATGAGGCAAAGAAGATCGCCGAGCTTATGACGAGAGAAATGGGCAAGCCTTTTAAAGAAGCACTGGGAGAAGTGGAAAAAGGGGCACAGATCCTTCGATATTATGCGGAGGAAGGAGAGCGAGTGTACGGTCGAATTATTCCTAATCCAGAAGCAGGGTTTGAAAGCCGCGTCGTCTATCAACCTGTTGGTGTTACTGTAGCAATTTCGCCCTGGAACTATCCCATCGAATTGCTGGCATGGAAGGTAGGGGCTGCGTTGGCATCAGGTTGTACCATTGTCTGCAAGCTGCCTTCGGAAACCCCACTTTCACCGATTGCCTTTATAAAATGTATTCAAGAGGCTGGAGTGTACCCGGGAGTCGTGAATACGCTGACAGGTTCCGGGGCAGATATTGGCACCCTGTTGGTAAGACATCCATTAGCCAAAAAAGTTGCCTTTACCGGCTCAACAGAAGTAGGAAAGACGGTGTTAATGGAATCGGCTAAAACGTTAAAGAAGGTATCTCTGGAACTGGGTGGAAGTTTGCCGATGATTATTTGTGAAGATGCGGATCTTGACGCTGCGGTCAAAGGGGCTGTTAGGAGATCTTTCAGGAACATGGGGCAAATTTGTATTGCGATCAACCGCATTTATGTTGATCAGAAAATTTATTCCCGATTTGTTGAGAAGTTCACAGCGGAAACAGATAAGCTTAAAATTGCTAATGGTCTGACAGAGGATTGTGATCTTGGACCAATGTGTACAATAAAGGGTGTAAACAAAACCATGGAACACATTGAGGATGCTGTACTAAAAGGGGCCAAGGTCACCACAGGTGGAAAGCGGCCGGATGGACCGAAATTCGTAAAAGGGAATTATTTTCTCCCTACAATAATAGCGGATGCCAACCACGATATGTTGATTATGCAGGAGGAAACATTTGGTCCGGCAGTTGGGGTCATGCCATTTGATACCATTGAAGAGGCAATCAATTTAGCGAATGATTCACAATACGGCCTTGCTGCTATCGTTTATACCAACCATTTGGGACTTTCGGAACGTTTATCAAGAGAAATTCATGCAGGAAATGTAGCGATCAATAATGTGAATGCCGGTGTATTAAATGCCCCATATGGCGGCTGGAATGACAGCGGAATCGGGCACGAACATGGACCTGAGGGTCTTTATGAATATTTAAAAATTAAACATGTAAGGCATTGCTATTCCTTGTAGGCATTTAAAAATTTTAAAAAGGTAATGAAAAGCTATGAATAAAAAGAAGGTTCGGCAAAACGAAATTATCTCTAAACTAAAAATTAAAGATGTATTAAGTGTAGAAGAAATCGCTGCGACGTTTAATATTACGGAGGCTACGGTGAGACGGGATCTAGAGGAATTGGAACAAGAAGGACACATCGTTCGAATCCATGGCGGCGCACGTATCTCCCAGGAAGATCCTTCCTTAATTAAGACATTTAAAGAACGTACCCACAACATGATCAAGGAAAAGGAACGAATTGCCGATAAGGTTGCGGCGTTAATTCCGGATCACTCGATTATTACACTCGATAATGGCACTACGGCTTGGCTGGTAGCCAAGCGCCTGAAACAGAAAAAAGATCTGACCATTGTGACCAATTCACTATTAATTCTTGACGAACTCATTGATACGGAAGGAATTCATTTGTTGATGGCAGGGGGGACCTTTCGTAAGAGAAACTATGACTTTATCGGAGAAAAGGCTGTCCATTTTCTAAGTGATATTTATTCCGATATAGCTGTCTTAACCTGTGATTCCTTTCGACCTGGATTAGGCTTTTATAAGCTTAGTGAGGCTAGTGCCGAAATTGCAAAAGCAGCCGTCCATTCTAGCAAAAAAGTGATTGTGCTCGCCGATCACACAAAATTAAACGCTACCGGCTCTCATCGGTACTTAATTCCTGAAAAGGTAGACTCGCTTTTTACCGATTGTAATATGGCCCAGTCTGACAAAAATCTCTTACAGAGTGAATGTTATAAAACTATTTATTGTTGAGAACTTGGAGGGGTTTCATGAAAAAATGGAAGGTATTGATTACAGATTATGAATTTGATGATTTAGCGATCGAGGAAAACGTTCTTTCTAAACTTAGTCATGTTGAGTTTATTAAAGGTCAATGCCGCTCTGAGGATGAGGTGATCCGATTAGCAGCAGATGTCGATGGGATTATCAATCAATATGCACCCATCGGAGAAAATGTCATTCAAAAGCTTCAACGCTGTAAAGTAATTTCGCGCTATGGAGTCGGGGTAGATACCATCGATCTCCGTGCAGCAACTGAAAAGGGAATACGCATCACAAATGTCCCCGATTACGGAGTAGAAGAGGTATCTAACCATGCATTAGCTTTGCTATTAAGTTGGAGCAGAAAAATTGTTCAACTCCATAACCATATTAGACGGGGAAACTGGGATTTTAAATTAGGGATGCCAATCCAGCGCTATTCTTGTCAAACCCTTGGTGTTCTCGGCTTTGGCCGGATTCCGCGAAGCCTTGTAAAAAAGGCAAGAGCATTTGGATTCAACATTGTCGTCTATGATCCCTTCGTTCAAGACGAAGTGATTCGGGCGGAGGGGGCCCGCCCGGAAACATTGGAGGGAGTTCTTCAACAATCAGATTTTATTTCGGTTCATATCCCTCTAACGGACGAAACCAAACATTTACTTAATCGAGATACATTTAAAATGATGAAAAGGAATGCTGTGATTATTAACACGGCAAGAGGTGCCATCATCCATGAACAGGATCTTCTCGAAGCCTTATCGGCGGGTGAAATTGCCGGCGCTGCATTAGACGTCCTTGAGACAGAACCTATCGATCAAAATCATCCATTGTTATCATTAGATAATGTCATCCTCACCCCGCACAGTGCGTGGTATTCAGAAGAAGCCATGGTCGAGCTGCGGACGAAAACAGCTCAAAACATAGTGGATGTATTAGAAGGAAAACTGCCATCCTACTTAGTCAATCATGTAGTGGTGGAACTAGCCTAAATCATCCTGTTTATTTTTCAAAGGCTATCATCAATCAAAATAACATAGATAGGTGAGTGAAAATGAAAAATTATGATGGATATCTGATCGATTTAGATGGAACCGTTTACCGGGGAAAAGAAGGAATTTCCGAAGCCATCGATTTTATTAATGACCTAAAAGACAAAAATCGCAAATGCTTGTTTTTAACCAATAACTCTTCCAAGCGCACGGAGGAAATTGCCAGCAAGTTGCAAAAACTGGGCGTTTTTGTTTCAAGTGAAGAAGTCTTTACATCAGGTATTGCCACTGCCGCCTTTATCGCTGATTCATTTCCCAATGCAAGGGTTATGGTTATTGGGGAGGATGGGCTATACCGAGCCATCGAAGAGCAGGGTTTTTTGATTACTTCTAAAGAGCCAGATGTCGTGGTCATGGGGATTGATCGTCATATTACGTACGATAAATTAGCAAAAGCGAGTTTAGCCATTCAAAACGGAGCCCAATTTATTTCGACGAACTCGGACCTCGTTGTTCCTACCGATAGGGGTTTGCTGCCCGCTAATGGCTCCTTAACAGCGGTTTTGACGAAGTCTACTGGAGTGAAACCTATTTTCATCGGTAAGCCGGAGCAAACCATGATTGAACAGGCATTAAAACGTCTTGGAACAGACAAAGAAAAGACGTTAATTATCGGGGATAACTATGAAACGGATATTTTAACAGGCATTCGTGCAGGAATAGATAGCCTCCTGGTGCTAACTGGAGTGACTGGGAAGACGGAACTTAAAGACCTACCTATCTTGCCAACGTATACTTTAGATTCGCTAGAGCAATGGAAGGTATCGTAAGACCATAATAAATTTAATTGTAAAGGATGATAACGATGAACCTGATTCGGTATAAAAAAGCAGAGAAAGCGCAAATGGCAGTGATGACAGAGGATTTAGCGATTTATGATCTTTCATTTTCGGATTTTCAGGAAATAGACGCAAGGGCATCAGCAAGAGAAATGTCAATTCATTCCTTTATTAAGGAACAAATACAGGATCAATTACCTATCAATAAGAAAATTTCAGATCTAGAGCTGCTCATACCCATTGAGACGGAAGAAGTGTGGGCGGCTGGCGTGACCTATCAAAAAAGTCGCATGGCAAGAAACTATGAATCTAGTCATCAAGAGTTGAATAATGAAACCTGTTACGACAAAGTCTATCATGCCGAGCGGCCGGAAATTTTCCTCAAATCCACGAGAAAGCGTACGCTGGGACCTAATCAACAGTTGTACCTGCGAAACGATTCCAATTGGCAGGTGCCGGAGCCGGAACTGGGGCTTGTTATCAATCATCAGGCAAAAATTGTAGGCTATATTATTGGAAATGATCTAAGCTGCCGAGATATTGAAGGAGAAAATCCACTTTATCTACCACAGGCAAAAGTTTGGAAAGGCTCCTGTTCGATTGGTCCTTCCATCCGTTTAGTTGAAACCGTCGAAAACCCTTATGATTTAACCATTACCTGCCGGATTTACCGAAAGAATGAACTTGTCTTTAACCAATCCTCAAGTACTTCACAGTTAAAAAGAAAATTTGATGAATTAGTTTCTTATTTAGTAAAGAACAATGAACTATTCGATGGGGTTGTCCTATTATCAGGTACCGCCATCGTCCCTCCAGATGATTTTACACTCCAAGATGATGATCACATTGAGATTGAAATTCCTGAGATCGGAACACTAACCAATGCGGTAAAGATGATGGTTGAGCAAGCCGCTCATTGTTAATGAAAAGCAACGAATAACAGATTTTTTAGGTTTATTCTAAGTTTTAAAGAAGGTGAAAAGATGGGATTCGATTTGGTAGTGAGTGAAGGGATTATCGTGACCATGACCCCTGGGTCCAAACCTTTTATTGGCTCGCTTGGAATTACCAATGGAAAAATAGAGTTCATTAAAGAAGGGAGAATTCACCCTTCAGAAGGAAAAGAATGTTTGGATGCCAGGGGGAAGATTATTTCTCCCGGTCTGATCAATGGTCATTGTCATGGGGATATGACGGTTGTAAGAGGCTTAGCCGATCATCTAACACTAAAAGAGCAAAATGAAAAATTTGCTCCTTATCATTTTTTATATGACCTACTGAGTAATCAAGACCGGTATTATTCCAGACAGCTTACGTATATTGAAGCCTTAAGGTCTGGCACCACTTTTATCACGGAAAACATGTATTGGAGTCTGGGGCTTGACTCAATAAAAGCTATGGCGGAAACGGGAATAAGGGGGGCTTTGGTGGAAGATGTACGGTCAGACTTTACCAATCCTCATTCTCTTGTCTCTTTGGAATATTTGATGAATTTTAAAGAAAAATGTGAACAGAAAGACATCATTCCGATTCTTGGGAGTGTTTCAGAGGAAGATTTTGATGAAAATCTAATGGACCAAATCTTTAGGATGGCTGAGGCAAGCAATTTACTGGTCACGCAGCACCTTGCCGAGACTACCTGGAGAGTGAATATGTGTAAAGAGCGTTTTGGAAAAACGCCTGTTCAATTCCTTTCAGACAACCGTCTTCTTTCCCAAAATTTAATCGGCTCTCATTCTATTTATATTGATGAAGAAGAGATTAAATCTATGGCAGCGTCCGGTACAAAGGTCATCAATACCCCCGTATGTGAAATGAAAATTGCAGATGGGGTGGCCCCAATCCCTGAATTTTTACGAGAAGGGGTGATTACCGGACTAGGAACCGATGGGGCCCTATGGAATAACTCCAACGATATGTTTCGAGAAATCAAAGGTCTGATTTTATTGCAAACCATTAGCAAAGGAATTCGAAGCCTGCATGCTAAACAGGCATTAGAGATGGCAACGATTGACGGCGCAAAGATATTTGGAGTGGAGGATCGGATTGGATCACTGGCCATTGGAAAAGAAGCAGACTTTGTTGTCATTGATGCTTCTGCTCCCCACTTACGTCCATTAAGAATCGGGCCGCATGAAAATGTCTTCTCGACACTTGCGTATAATGTCACAGGCAGCGATGTGGAATCCGTCTATATTAGCGGCAATCCCGTCGTATACCATAAACAATTGCTCACATTGGATGAGAACGAAATTATACAGGAAGTGCAGGCGGCTAGTGAACGGGTGGTGAAAGAAATCCCAGAGGAAGCTTTTATCATGGAAACGACTAAAATCTATTAAAACAAATAGGAGGACCGTATGAAAAAAATAGGAATTAAGCATGATTTTAGTGTGTTAGCGATTACCCTTATTCCAATTGGTATCGCCCTAAATGTCACCATCGGGCAAATTGTGAGTATTTTAAAGCTTCCTTTATTCCTCGATACTGCTGGCACGATCGTCGTAGGGATGATTGCCGGTCCATGGGTCGGTTTAATCACTGGAGGACTTAGTAATTTAGTGAGAGGGATTGTCGATCCTGTTTTAATTGCTTTTGCCCCAGTCAGTATGGCAATGGGATTGCTTGCAGGTTTACTTTCATATAAAGGGATGGTGAATAATTTACTAAAAGCAATCATAGCTGGTGTGATGGCTGGAATTATATCGGTAGTAATTGCCACCCCGATAACGGTTATGGTTTTTGGCGGGATTTCTGGTACTGGGTCGGATGTGATTACCGCCTTCTTCCTGGCAGCGGGCTTCGATATGTGGCAGGCGGTTACGGTTCAGAAAATCATTATTGAAAGTATTGATCGAATCCTCTGTTTCTTTATTGCCTATTGGATAGTTAAAAAAATGTCAGCTAGATATTTAGTCAAACACAATTATGGTGCCTCCTATATCAAGAATTAAATGGAAGGGTGGGTGTTTATGGATTCAATCCGTAAATTAATTCTAGGCTTATATCCGACGACGAAATTAATCCTCTTTTGTTTTATTGTGTTATCCATGTTACTGGTCCAAAATTTAATTTTCTCCTATTTACTTGTACCATTATGCCTTGCGATTGCGATGCTTGGCGGCAAGGGGAAACCGTTTCTTAATCTTTTTATGAAAGCGCTCTTACCGATAGCGTTAATGATTTTCCTGCTGCAAATCTTTTTTTATCCTGGTGCAACAATTCTCTGGAGCTGGGGAATTTTCTCTATTACACAGGAAGGGATTATGTTCAGCCTGACTCTTATATCAAGATTGCTTACGATTGGAGCAGCGTTTTTACTCTTTTTCCAAATTACATCCATCAAAGACTTTATTTACTCCCTAGAAAAGCGTGGATTGCCACCAAAAGCGGCTTACGTTATTTTCTCTACCTTTCAAATCATTCCAGAAATAAAGAATATATCTAGTACGATTATGGATGCACAAAGGGCCAGAGGGGTAGAGACTGAGGGGAATATCCTTGTCAGAGCCAAGGCGTTTTTCCCAACTCTTGCCCCATTATTTCTAACATCTATTTCAAGTACAGAAGAGAGAGCTATGGCCCTGGAAGCACGTGCTTTTACTGTAAAAGGAAGCAAAACCAGACTCTATCAATTAGAAAAAACGGCCATGGATCTGTTTGTTCGAATCGTCTTATTGCTCTTGCTACTCATGATTATAGGCTGGAGGTATTTCCTATGAGCTATATTTCAATAAAAGATTTGTCCTATCAATACCCGATAGGAAAGAAACAGGCCTTAAAAACAATTAATCTAGAAATTGAAAAGGGAAAGCTTTATACCATTATAGGAGAAAATGGCAGTGGAAAAACCACTTTCTGTCATATTTTAAGAGGATTTATTCCCTATTTTCATAAGGGGGAATTGAAAGGGACCGTTTCGATTGATGGCAAGGACCTCTTTGACTATGAAATTGAAGAATTGGCCATAAAAGTTGGCTATGTCTTTCAAAATCCGTTTACCCAAATTAGCGGGATTAAAGACACGGTTTTTGAAGAAATCGCTTACGGATTAGAAAACCTTGGAGTGGAACGTGAAGAAATTACTGCCAGGGTCAATGAGGTCATGGACCTGCTCGGTATTCAATATTTAAGAGAAAAGCATCCTATTCATCTGTCAGGAGGACAGAAACAAAGGGTGGTATTTGCTTCAATAATTGTCATGGAGCCAGACATTCTAGTCATTGATGAACCGACTTCACAGCTGGATCCGCATGGAACAGAAGAAATCTTTAAAATCATCAACATTATGAAGCAAAAAGGTAAAACGATTATTTTAGTTGAACATAAAATGGAGCTGATTGCTGAATTTTCGGACTTCGTTATGGTTTTACAGGATGGAAATCTAGTAATGCAAGGCAAAACGGAAGAAATCCTAACTGATGAGCGTTTACTTTCTTATGTAGGTGCCCTGCCGCAATATGCTTTATTAGGGTTAGAAATGATTAAACATAATCTTTCCATAAAAAAGATACCAATAACAGAGAGACAATCGGAAGAAATCATAAATAATTGGCTTCGACAAAAGAACTTAGTTAGCTAGCGTTTTTAGTTCGAGAGCCGCTGAAATTTCTTTACGAATGGAGGGAATGACTTGAGTTATTTGACTTTAGAAGACGTTTCTTATTGCTATCCTGATGGCTTTAAAGCCATTGAAAATATCTCGATGAAATTTGACCTTGGCGAATCCGTTGCCATCATCGGACAAAACGGGGCGGGGAAAACAACTACAGTGAAATTAATGAATGGGCTTATAAAACCAACAGCAGGAAATGTGACTGTTGATGGCTGGAATACGAAAGAATTTACTACTGCTCAGTTATCCAAGAAGGTTGGCTATGTTTACCAAAATCCGGATGATCAGATTTTTCATAACAAGGTTTACAGTGAAATCGAATTCGGACCTAAAAAAATTGGGCTGTCCAAAAATAGGATCAAAGAAAATATTCTATCCGCCGCTGAGCTGACAGGAATTGAACCATATCTTGATGAACATCCCTATGACCTGCCCTATTCCTTAAGAAAGTTTATAACGATTGCTTCCGTTATTGCGATGAATCCAAAACTTATAATATTAGATGAGCCGACAGCGGGCCAAGATGGTAATTCGCTGAAGAGACTTTCCCATATCATCCATTCCCTCACACGGCAAGGAAAAACAGTGATTACGATTACTCACGATATGGAATTTGTAGCAGAAAATTTCAATCGGGTGATTGTGATGGCAAACAAAAGGAAAATTGCCGATTCCAATAAGAGAGAGATCTTTTGGAATTTAGATGTTCTAGAAGCGGGAAAAGTAAAGCAGCCTCATTTGAGCCAACTTAGCAGAAAATTAAACCTGCAAGATAAAATCATTCATATTGATGAAATGATACTATCGTTAAAAAAATAACGAATAAGCAGACGGATTGTGAGGTTTGCGGATTTGTTTAGAAATGAAAGGCGGAGATTGAATGCAAACGGTATTAAAAGAAAAAACCTTTAAAAATTATATTAATAACGAATGGGTAGAATCTACTTCCTATGAGGTAATTAGAAGTATTAGCCCTATGAATAAGGAAGAAATAGTTGGGTATGTCCAAAAGTCTTCCCGTGAAGATTTAGAAAAGGGAGTTCAAGCTGCATATAAAGCCAAAAAGAGCTGGAGGAAAATGGGTCAGGCCAAAAGAGGCGAGCTTCTATTTAGAGCAGCTGATATTTTAGAAGAGAATCTAGAAGATATTGCAGAAACGATGACTAGGGAAATGGGCAAAACGCTTCCTGAAGCAAAAGGGGAAACCGCAAGAGGTGTGGCGATTCTTCGGTATTATGCAGGGGAAGGGATGCGCAGCGACGGGGATGTAATCCCATCTTCCGACCAAGCAGCACTTTTGTTTACAAGACGGACACCTGTAGGGGTTGTAGGCGTTATCACACCATGGAATTTTCCTGTTGCGATCCCAATTTGGAAGATTGCACCTGCCCTTGTTTATGGAAATACGGTTGTATTTAAACCGGCAACAGAGGCAGCTGTGACGGCTGCGAAAGTGATAGAATGTTTCGCTGAAGCTGGATTCCCAGAAGGGGTAATAAACTTTATAACAGGTTCTGGTGCTGTCATTGGCCAAGGGATAATTGATCATCCGTTATTAAATGCCATCACATTTACTGGTTCTGAATCAGTAGGGGAAGTAGTAGCAAGGTCTGCATCGGCAAGAGGAATCAAGTATCAATTGGAAATGGGAGGAAAAAATCCGGTCATTGTGACTAAAGATGCTGACTTACATGCAGCTGTTGATGCGGTTATTAATGGGGCTTTTCGTTCCACTGGACAGAAATGTACTGCTACAAGTCGTGTGATTGTAGAATCCCCTATCTTTGATGAGTTTAGAGATAAGCTTGTTGAGGCAACTAGACGAATTAAAGTTGGAAACGGATTAGAAGAAGGAATTTGGATGGGACCATGTGCTAGTGAAAGTCAATTAAATACAGTTAGAAATTATATAGAAATAGGCAAAAGTGAAGGTGCTAAGCTTCTAATAGGTGGTGAGTTGTTAGAGGCAAAGAAATATGAAAAAGGCTTTTATATTACGCCCGCCATATTTGAAAATGTAAAATCAAATATGAGGATTGCACAGGAAGAAATTTTTGGACCAGTAATAGTCCTTATCAAATCAGAAGATTTAGAGGAAGCGATTGAAATAGCGAATTATACAAAATATGGATTAAGTGCATCTATTTTTACAACTAAAATTAGTAGCTTGCTTGAGTTTATTGATGAAATTGATGCTGGTCTCGTTCGTATAAATGCAGAAAGTGCTGGCGTAGAACTGCAAGCACCATTTGGAGGTATGAAAGCATCTAGTGTAGGTTCCAGAGAACAAGGTGAAGCGGCAAAGGAATTTTATACATCCATTAAGACCATCTTTATTAAGGGATAATGGAGCTCGGTTACCAATACGAAACATTCACAAATGTTGTTTTTTCAATGTTTGTGAGTGTTTTTTTGTTTGGGAAAAGAGTACATCATACTATTTTTTTATAACTAGCCAGGGGAGTGAGGGTGCTAAGGAATTAAATTTTCATCAAATATTAACATATATTGCCGTCGTTTGGATCAGTCGCCATGGTTAAGAAAAAACAATGGAGAAAAGTGAACAAATGAAAAAGAATGTAAAAAAAGGGAACAAGGTCAATTAAGAAACCTGTTGCCCTTTTTCATTTTACACGAACATTTTGTTATAAATGTCACGCAAGCCCGGTAGGTCTTAACATTTTTTTCATGCTGTTGTTAGGTCAGTTCCAATTCGACCATTTCGATATTTTGGTGCTGTTTGTATTCATCATAGACATCCATTGCCGCCTGCACACTTTCACCCTTATTTACGTTAAAACCTTTTCTAATTAGTGTTGCCTCCAAGGCGGCAAGAACATGGAGAATATTTTTCTTTCGACTACTATATCCCATTGTCCCTATCCTCCAGATCTTTCCATGAAGCGGCCCAAATGAACTAGCAATTTCTATTTCAAAATCTTCTAGCAGCATCGAGCGTACTTCATCACTATCAATCCCATTAGGAACCTCAATGCAGGTAACGACTGGAAGCTTATGCTTTTCATCACCAAATAATTGTAACCCCATAGCTTTAATACCCGCCACTAATGCTCTTTCGTTTAACTTATGACGCGCAAATCTATTTTCAAGACCTTCCTCTAGAACAATACGAAGCCCTTCTCTTAATGCATATTGCATACTAGTCGCTTCTGTATGATGATTGAGGCGTACTGGGCTCCAATAATCTTGGAGTTGCGCTAAGTCAAAATAATTGCTGATAATTCGATCGTTTGAAGGCTCACTTTGAAAGGACCTTAAACCTAGTTCAATACTTTTCCTTTTCAATAGGATTTCTTCAATTCGATGGTTATAAGTAATCGGAGCCAATCCGGACGGAATTGAAAGACATTTTTGCGTTCCACCAATAACAGCATCGAGTTTAAGTTCATCAACCTTAAGATCGACCCCTCCTAAAGATGCTACAGCATCGACGACTAAGTGAACATCTGCATTCCGACAAGCTTCGCCAATCTCCTTTAGTGGCTGTATACAGCCAGTGGATGTTTCAGCATGGACGATGGCGACAATTTTAGGAGAAACTTCATGAATCTTATTAATAATTACTTCCGGATCAAAGACCTCTCCCCATGGAGCTTCCATTGTAATAACTTCTGCACCATAGCGTTGGCAGATTTCAGTTAACAGGTATCCAAACCGACCGAAAATTGGGACTAATACGCGGTCCCCAGGTGAAATGATACTGCAAAGGACAGCTTCGATACCAGATCTGGAAGTCCCGTCAATCGGATATGCCCATTGGTTTTCCGTTTGAAAAAGAGAACGGAGCATCTCCATTGTTTCATTCATTATATTTGTAAATGCTGGGTCAAATTGACCTAATATGGGAGTCGCCATCGCTCTTAAAACACGGGGATCTACTTCTACTGGTCCAGGTGTCATAATTGTTCTATGAGGAACATTTAAATCTTTGTACTTGGTCATAAAATAAAGCCTCCTGATGTGAAAATATAAGTGAAAATTATTTAAAAAAATGAAAGCGTTCCCTATTCATCGACACTTTTTCAAAATAATAATAGAATTTTAACAAGATAAAGCACTTAAATCAACAAGATTCCAAATATTTAAAATGGAAATCATTTTACACATCCGACCGATTTTAAAGCAGAATGTGGTTTTTTATTTGCCGGGGGACAGTCATCGGTCTTCTTTTTTGAAAATTTCCAACCAATAAAAAATACCTTGCCAATTTTAAAGGGTTTTACTTTCACATTTAGAATATATACCTATAACATAGAAGGAGTGTGATTGGGATGTCTCACGTTAAAGATGTACTGGCAGATCAATTGTTAGCAAATGCAAATGACCTTAGCTGGTACGTTCCGTTTTCGGAATCAGTTGCCAACTTATCTGAGGAAGAAGCATTTTGGAAATCTAATGATGAAAGCAATAGTATTGCAGAAATTGTACAACATCTCCTTTACTGGAATGAAACTTGGCAAAAAAGATACAAAAAATCTCATGTGAATGCTGTTGCGCCCATTAGTGACAATAATGAAAGCTTTATTATTCCGGAAAATAAAACGTTTGTAGACTTAAAAAAGTGCCTCTTAGCGGTCCTGCTTCAATGGCAAGACCTACTGACTGAAGAAAAGGTAGAAAATGATGTGAATGGTTTCCCTGAGACCGCAAAGTGGTGGGCAGTTCTAGGAAATTTGTCCACGCATAACGCCTACCACATTGGACAAATCGTTTACATTCGGAAACTACAAAAAAGCTGGAAAACTAATATTAAAGGGGATTAAATGAGGCAAATTACATTTCTTTGTTAGTAGAGAACCGTCTATTGCTGGACAGGACATGTGGCTGCATGTTCGGTCTTTTTTATTTTATGAAATACTTAGTTTTAATATAGAATGTATGTTCTTGTTTCGAGGATAATGTTATAATAATTTTAAAAGTTGCAAGAAGTCTACTTGATAGTGGTATGTCGCTGTATGTAGTAGCCAAGCCGAGGAATTAGAACGATTGCTTAAAAGATCATTCCCATTCCAACAAATATTAAAGAACCACTTTCTTTTATTTTGACTCCTTTAACACCTAACACAAAACTTGTTATCCAAGTAGCGAGACCTGTGAATAAATAAGGATTGAAAACTCCATTACTTCCTTGAGAACTCATGTAAAATAGTAAAGTACCTACTATGGCTAAAATAGAAGATAACAATCCATATTTACCCTTCAAGGTATCATCATCCCTACCTGTTAAAATATTTAATAATTCAGAATATAATCAATTAATTTATAAAGTATAACATAAATCCCTTACTCGCAAAAACAACAAAGTTTGCGAAAAAGCCTTCAAATAATTCTTTTTCAGTTGTTGACATCTGATACTAGTCCCAAAGTAATGCAAAACATTTTTTATTTATACGAGGCTGAACATAAATGGATAAAAAATCCTGTTTTTACTTAAGAAATAAAGAAATTATTCACCAATTCAGATATCTATGTTATTATTTAGACAATTCTAAATATTGGAAAGGAGGGCTGAACATCTTGCACCGAGAGTTACATACCTGAAAAGTTAAATATGGATAGAAAAGGAGCATTTTAATGAAAAAATTGTTTACCTTCTTTACCGCTTTTTTCTTGTTAACTTTTTCTCTGAGTCCAGCCGCCGCGGAGGGTGGAAATGATAACTCAAGACATAAGGTATTAAAAAATCTCGTCAAGAATCAAAATTATAAGGCACGAATGCTGTGGTATGATTTGTCAGCCAACATTGAATATCTAAATACAAAAGAAAAGGTGAAAGATATTGTCGGCAAAACGGCCAAAGCAAATATTGACACTATCATTTTGGATATAAAAAATTCTACAGGATTTGTTGCCTACAAAAGTAATCTGGCGCCTCATGCAAGTACTTCAAAGAAAATAGCCAAATTTCAAGGATATCCAAAAGACTATGACCTCCTGCAAACTGTAATTGATGAGGCCCATAAGCATGGCATCAAGGTTCATGCTGCGATTAACGTTTTCTCTGAAGGGAGTACCTCCGACCAGGAAGGACCGGCATATGAACATCCTGAATGGCAATCCGTTATTTATGAAGGTTCAAGAATCGCAACTGCGGCCAATCGAAGTACGTTAAAAATTGACGGATCCAATGTTCTTCGCCAAACGGACTATCTCGTTGTGTACACACCAGACAAAAACAAAGTCTCTCCCGCCAATCGTTGGGGTGCAGAAGTACAGGTTGTAAATAACATCGTGACTCAGGTTTCGGACCGGAATACTTTCGATGGACCACCTGTGGAGGTTCCTGAAAACGGTTATGTACTTTCCGGACATGGAAATGCCCGTACATGGCTTCTTAATAATGTGAAAGTCGGCGACACGATTGACATTTCCCAAACAGAAACTAAACTGGTCCCAGCTTCAAAGGCTTCCGGCGGCGCCACATTCGTCAATCCAATCCGTGATGATGTTCAAGCCTATGAATTAGGGATCATTGAAGAATTAACAAGAAACTATGACGTGGATGGAATTGTATTAGACCGTGCAAGATATAATAGCATTTACGCAGATTTCAGTGATTTTAGCCGTCAAGAGTTTGAAAAGTATATCGGCCAAAAAGTTGCCAATTTCCCGAAGGATATTTTTGAAATCCAATTTGATAATAGCGGGCAAAAAATTGTTCAAGGCCCATTGTATCAAAAATGGATTGAGTGGAGAGCGGGGAACATCCAGTCCTTCTTTAAGAAAGCGGAAAAGCTGATTCATGATATTGATGAGGATGTATATTTCAGCACATATGTTGGCGCTTGGTATCAAGATTATTACAGTGAAGGTGTAAACTGGGCGAGCCGGACACATAAGCCGGCATACGACTGGACCAGCCCGGATTATCACAAAACCGGCTATGCAGAAACATTAGACTTTATCATGACCGGAACGTATTTTGTGGATGTAACAAAGGAAGAAGCAATCGCAAACGGAAGACCGGCGGAACATAGCGTTGAAGGGTCAGCCGAAGTTGCTATGGACGTGATTAACGAGTCAACGTTTGTATACGGCAGTTTGTATTTAAACCAGTACATCAATAATCCCGAGCAGTTCCGCAAAGCGTTGAGGAAGGATATTGAAAAAACTCACGGGGTGATGCTGTTTGACCTGGTTTACCTTGAGTGGTTCGATTGGTGGCACATTGTTGAGGAGGAGTTTGCAAAACCATCAAAAGCACCTCATCATAATCCAGGCTTCTTAAAAATGATTCGCAGTGATAAATAAAATGGCTTGGGGCAGGTTTATTTAAACCTGTCCCTTTATTGAATTGGACGTAAGACTCATTTTTTAAATGAGAGGATGATTTTAAATGAAAATACAAATTCTCGGTACATCAGCTGCAGAAGGGTTCCCAGGTATTTTTTGCAATTGCGGTCATTGTAAAAAAGCCAGAGCATTGGGCGGCAAAAATATAAGGACACGTTCTTCCGCCATTATTGATGATACGATTAAAATTGATTTCCCACCTGATACCTACCATCATGTTCTCACACATCATTTGGATTTATCATTAGTTGAACACTTATTATTTACACACACCCATATGGATCATTTTAATCCCAAGGATCTTGGCATGAGAACGCCCGGATTTGCCCATGAGTTCTCCTATCCGCTCGAAATATACGGCCATGACGCAGCTATTTTTAAATGCAAAGAGGTCCTGCTCCACGACGCGCAGTACTTTTCTTACACGCTGATGCAGCCATTTGTAACCTATCAAGTTGGCTCAGCCCGTGTTACACCGTTGCTTGCAGACCATAACCCGTATGAAACATGTCTGTTGTTTTTTATTGAAAAGGATGGAAAAACGGTCTTTTATGGCCACGACACCGGCTGGTTTCCGGATGCCACCTGGGAGTGGCTGATGAACAAAAAGATTGATGCAGCCATTCTGGATTGCACGAACGGGCTATTGCCGGAACGGCGCAACCACCTAAACATTGAGGCAGTACAGGAAATTCAAACTGTTTTTAATGAAAACAACATCATTGATGAAAACAGCCAAATCATCGTGACTCATTTTTCCCATAATATCGGGCTGATGCATAAAGATTTGGAGGAAATCTTTGCCCCTGATGGAATTCGAGTTGCATATGATGGAATCGTCATATCTGTCTGAGGCATCGGTTAAGGTGCTTGGTAAAGAATAAAACGGGAGGCAATCAAAATTGTATTCGATCGAAACGTTAATAAAAACAATCGAAACCTATAAACCGGAATTGACAAAAGAGGATGATTTCGATTCTTTTTGGAAAACAACACAGGAGGAATCTGCTCAAGTTCCGCTGCAGCCGATTCTCACTGAGATGGACTACCCAATTGATCAAGTAATTATTCAATCCGATAAGTCAATAATCGTTTATCCGTTTTCCGGTCATGATGCGCCGGGAATTATTTCACATGTAGATGGGACTATTTTGTATATTAAAGAGAATCTATAAAAACTTGTTAAATATTCTAAAAATTAGCGCAACTGTATTGACAAGGTAATTTTTCTTAAATAGAATTAATTATGAAGAATATTTCCTTCATTTTCCTTTAAAATTGGAGCAAATATTCAATTGGAGAAGAGGAATCATTCTATTTTTCTATTAAGGGGGAAGAAGAACTTGAAGAAAATGAAAAGGCTTACAGTACTATTGCTTGTCTTTGCTCTTTTCCTGGCGACTGCATGCTCTAAAAAAGAAAGTGCAGGCGGCGACGGAGAAGGGACGAAGAAAAAAGATGTTGAGATTAAGTTTTGGACGATTTCTCTAAGCCCTACATTTGACGATTACATCAATGGCCTTATTGATCAATTTGAAAAGGAAAATCAAGGTGTAAAGGTTGTTTGGGAGGATATTCCCTTTGACACAGTTGAACAAAAAACACTGACTGCAGCAGCATCCGGAAAACTCGCGGATGTCATGAACTTGAATACGGATTACTTGAAAAAACTTGCGGCTGTCGGAGCAGTAATGGATTTAACAGAAAAGACTGCCGATGTGAAAAATGATTATTTTGAAGGTGTTTGGGACGCTGGAAATTTAGGAGTTAAATCCTATGCCCTTCCATGGTATGTCACGACAGGGGGCATGCTTTACAACAAAGAACTGTTGGAAAAAGCAGGCTTTGATCACCCGCCAGCAACGGAAAAAGAAGCGTGGGAAATGACAGAAGTTCTCTATGAAAAATTAGGTGTGTATGGCAGTGTTCCGGACGAAATTCATAAATACCTGCCGCAAAATGGTGTAGAAATCGTTTCAAAAGACCTGAAGAGCGCTGCCATCAATACTCCGGAAGCACTGCAGATCTTTAAGGAATTTAAGGAGAGATTTAATAAAGGATTAATTCCGAAGGAACTCCTATTGGGACAAGCAAAAACAAATGAATGGTATGCCCAGGAAAAAGTTGCGTGGTGGTTAACCGGGCCTCAGCTCTTCCGCCAAGTAAAGGACTTGTCCCCAGAGGTGTATGAAAAGTCAGACGCAGCTCCGGCTATGGTTGGATCGTCAGGATTCTTGCATATGGCGATTATGAATATTGCCGTATCTGCAAAGACAAAGGCTCCCGAAGAGGCTGTAAAATTTGCTAAATTCGTTACAAATGCAGAAAGTCAATTAGCATTCTCCAAAATTGTTGCCATTATGCCTTCTGTCAAAGAAGCTGCAGCGGATGAATTCTTTACTCAAGGTGAAAATTCGGATGATCCGGCGGAAAAAGGGAAATTTTATGCAGCTAAACAATTGGAGGTTGGAAGAAATATTTTCCCTCCGGTTGAGAATATTTCAGAGATTAACAAGGTAGTAAATGAAGAATTTCAAAAAGTTTTACTAGAAAATAAAGATCCGCAAAAAGCATTGGATGATGCGGAAAAACGAATAAATGACCTCTTGAAAAAATAAGAAAGCTGCATTTCAAAAAGAACAATATCCAAGGATTGGAAAATCATTTCTCTTTGGCATTCACCTAGTGCTTAGTCATAGTGAATGCCTCATTTTTCTTGTTGTTAAGGAATTATATAATTGTAACCTGTGTATAACTTGGGAATCGTTGTCTGAATCCGGCTCCACAAGAAATACTTCGACAGCATAGGCATCGCCCTCCTAAAAGCATTAGCTTTTAGGAGGGGCGCCCAGCCCCTCTATGGTCTACAGCCAAGCCGTCATGAAGGTTAAAAAGCAACCTTCATGACGGCTCGTCTTATACTTGTCGGGGCTGACCGAGGCGCTTGCGCCTTTTGTTCTAACAGCTTTAGTGAATTAGTAGGAGTGGTTGTATGTATAAAGCAAAACACGCATGGTTCTTTTTACTGCCGGCGGGAATATTGTTAACAACGTTTACTTTGCTCCCGGCTCTTGCAGCACTTGGAATCAGCTTCACAAATTATAATGTATTCCAGCCGCTCGAGTGGGTGGGGCTGAACAACTTTATAAGAGCATTCAAAGATGAGGAGTTTTGGAATGCCCTACGGAATACCTTTTATTTTTGGATTTTAGTTACACCTGCACTAGTCGTATTACCCGTATTTCTGGCAATCCTGGTGAATCAAAAATTAACGGCTATTAAATTATACCGACTGGTTTACTATTTCCCCGCACTTGTCTCCGTTGTCATAACGGCTATTCTATGGAACTGGTTGTTTGCGAGTGATGGAATCTTTAATTATCTACTAAGTTTAGTGGGAATCAATCCGGTTGATTGGCTGACAAGTCGGAAATTTGTCATGCCGAGTCTGGCTATGGTGACCATTTGGCAAGGGCTCGGATATTATATGTTATTTTATTTGGCTGGATTACAGTCTGTTCCAACCGATTTATATGAAGCGGCGGAATTGGATGGTGCGAATTTTTGGCAGAAACATATCCATATTACATTTCCAATGCTTAAGCCAATTATCTTCTTTACTGCTGTTATTTCCACGATGTCGGCTTTTAAAGAGTTTACGTTAATGCTGACGATGACGGACGGCGGACCAATTGGGGCTTCAAAGACCGTTGTATTTATTGTATTTGAAAAGGCATTTAGGCAGTTGGAAATGGGATACGCAAGTGCCATCTCATTTATTTTATTTATTATTATATTGATTTTAACCTTGTTAAATAAACGAACCTTAGATCAAGAGTCCTAAAAGGAGGCAGTTCCATGCAACCTGCACAAACCAGCATAAAATCAGTCCCTAAAATTGATCAGAATAAACAAATACGCCATCTGCCGAATAAACGCAAAGCAGGCCGCTTGATTATTTCCTATTTCTTTTTGACCTTGGTAGCAGTTGTCATGATTGTTCCATTTTTGTGGTCATTTTCTACTGCTTTAAAAGGGAAAAATGAAGCAATCTTTTCATTTCCCCCAAAATTTATTCCCGAAAACATTACCCTTGAAAACTTTATTACTGTATGGAACACCCTGCCGATTCCGCTTTATTTATGGAATAGTATTATATTAGCTTTTTGGGGAGTCATTTTACCTTTATTGTTTTGCTCATTGGCAGCTTTTCCGTTGGCGCGGATGAATTTTAAGGGGAAAAATACGGTCTTTCTAATCATCCTTGCGACCATGATGATTCCCGGCGAGGTTACCATGATACCGATCTATTTAATTTTAGAGAAATTAAGTCTGATCGATTCATTTGCAGGGGTTATTCTTCCAGGGGCAGTATCGGCTTTTGGCATCTTTTTAATGAGGCAGGCTTTTATAGGGATACCGAAGGAAATTGATGAGTCAGCCATTATTGATGGCGCCAAACCTTGGCAAATCTGGTGGTATATCTTGATTCCAATGGTAAAGCCCATGCTTTCCACTTTAGCCATCTTAAGTTTCATAGGTTCCTGGAATAACTTCTTATGGCCGCTGCTTGTACTCCAGGATCCTAACTCTTATCCATTGACAGTGGGACTATATGATTTAAAAGGAACGTTTGTCACAGATACCAGATTAGTATCTGCAGGGGCTGTGATTGCCTTAATTCCTATTTTAATAGTGTTTATGGCGTTCCAAAATTATTTTATAAAGGGAGCATACAGCAGCGCGGTAAAAGGATAAATTTCCTTTCTAAAAGGAATCGGATTTTGACCGAAAAGAGGGAGAGACAATGGAAAAACATGAGTTTTTGAACAAAATTAAAGGACGATTAATCGTGTCATGCCAAGCGCTGGAGGATGAACCCCTGCATGGATCTGAAATTATGGCGAAAATGGGCCTTGCGGCAAAAATGGGAGGTGCCGCTGCCATCCGTGCAAATGGCAAAGAGGATATCATAGCTATCCGCAAAGCCACTGGCCTGCCCACAATCGGAATCATTAAAAGGGACTATCATGACAGCGACGTTTTTATAACTCCATCATTAAGGGAGGTAGTGGAATTAATCGAATCAGGCGCGGAGGTCATTACCCTTGATGCAACTGAGAGACCGCGGCCAAAGGGGGTTAAGTTCAGCGAATTGGTTTCTTATATTAGGCAAAACAGCAACAGCCTTATTATGGCAGATGTATCAACGGTCAAAGAAGGAATAGAGGCAGTGGATCAAGGGTGTGACCTGATTTCTACGACACTTTCCGGCTATACCCCTTACAGTCCTCAATTAACCGGACCGGATTTTTCATTAATTAAGGAGTTATCCTCCTTTGTTAATGTTCCTGTGATCGCCGAAGGAAGAATATCAACGCCTGATGAAGCAATTGAAGCGTTTAGAAACGGAGCGTATTCAGTTGTGGTGGGAACGGCCATCACCAGACCGCAAGAGATCACCAAACGTTTTGTTGAGGAACTTAAAAAAGAAGAATATCGATAATAGTCCTATAAGGATAAAAATCTGCATAAAGGAATCGGATGGAGGTGAACCAATAGCATGGAATACTCAATAGGCATTGATATAGGCGGGTCCAAGATTGCCGCAGGTATTATCGATCGAAATGGGGAACCCGCAACGAAAAAGGTATTTTCAACTCCGCAGGGAACGAGAGATTCGATATTGCTATTATTGGAAAATATTATTTTTTCATTAACGGAAACGGCAAACTTTGAAAATAAGCAGCTGATCGGCATCGGGATTGGGACTGCGGGACAAATTGATTTTTACAATGGTAAGGTACTATCCGGGACCCCGAACATCAGGGATTGGAATGATGTAGCGATTAAAGATATTTTATCTGAGAAAACAAATTTGCCCATTTTTTTAGATAACGATGTGAACGTTATTGCCCTTGCGGAGCAGCAGCTTGGCGCTGGGAAAAATATTGATGATTTAATCTGCCTGGCCTTGGGTACAGGTGTTGGCGGCGGCGTCATTTCCGGCGGGAATATGATGCGCGGGGCATGGGGCGGCGGTACGGAGCTTGGACATATTGTGGTGGATATGAATGGTCCGGCCTGCAATTGCGGCTTTAATGGCTGCCTTGAAACTTATGCGTCAGGAACCGGTATTGCAAGAATGATGAGGGAAAAAATTCTTGCCAATCATCGTGCTGAGTATAACGGCTTAGCCTATTTCAAACACCATCCTAATGAAATAACGAGTAAGCATGTATTCAATTTTATGCTGGCTGGAAATGAGGATGCGGCTGAGGTCGTAGACCAGGCTATTCGTGCCCTTTCTTACGCGATTGTTAGCTTGATACATACATTCAATCCATCAATTGTACTGCTGGCTGGCGGTGTATTACAGGATGGAGAATGGTTTATTGAGAAAGTACGTTCAAAAGTAGCGTCTCTTGGAATTCAATCTCTTGTGAAGCCTGTAGAAATAAGGGCAGCACAACTTGGAGTGGATGCAGGGCTTATAGGTGCGGCTATGCAGTCATGGGTATACCGAAATAACCAAAAATTTTCATTTGACCGATCCTAATGAGCAAACAAACTTGAGTGCTGAAAATAATGGTGCCATTCATTCAAAAACTTGGAGGTTTTGAAAATGAAGAAATTGAAAATTGGTGTTATTGGGGGTGGGAGTATCTCGGATCTCCATTTAGACTCCTACTCGAAAAATAAACAGGCTGAAATCATTGCCATATGTGATTTGAATATCGAACGGACAAAACAGAAGGCTGAAAAATATGGCGCAAAATATGTTTACAGCAGCTACAAAGAACTTTTAGAGAATCCCGAAGTGAATGCGGTCAGTATTTGCACATGGAATAATAGTCATGCGGAAATCAGTATTGCCGCTCTTAAAGCGGGAAAGAATGTGCTGGTTGAGAAACCGCTTTGTACGACAATGGAAGATGCCCTGCTTGTGGAACAAACGGTAAAGGAAACGGGGAAACTCCTGCAGGTTGGGTTTGTCAGAAGATACGGTAGCAACACAAATATTCTTAAACAGTTTATCGATCATGATGAACTGGGTGAAATTTATTATGCGAAAGCCTCGTGCCTACGCCGATTGGGCAATCCCGGCGGCTGGTTCTCTGATAAGGAGCGCTCAGGAGGTGGCCCGCTGATTGATTTAGGTGTTCATGTCATTGATCTATGCTGGTATTTAATGGGGCGCCCCAAGGTTAAGTCAGTCAGCGGAAATACTTACTATAAATTAGGAAATCGATCAAATGTGGAGAATCTCTCTTATTATAAGACAGCAGATTTTGATGCATCCAAAAATACAGTTGAAGACCTTGCCAATGCTTTGATTCGGTTTGAAAATGGAGCTTCTTTAATGGTTGATGTCAGTTTTACGCTTCATACGAAGAACGATGAAATATCGGTAAAGCTATATGGTGAAAAGGGCGGGGCGGAAATTGAACCCGAGTTGCTGATTGTTTCGGAAAAGTATGATACGATTTTGAATTTAACTCCACAAGTTGATAGTCTTACATTTGATTTTGTGAAAGGATTTCAGTCAGAGATTGATCATTTTGTAGAATGCTGTTTAACGGGAGGAGAAACATTAAGTCCTGTGGAAGATGGAGTGGAAATCATGAAAATTCTTTGTGGAATTTACGAATCTAGTCAAAAAGGGGTGGAAATCAAATTTTAAATAGTTATACTATTTACGAAATTAAATATTTAATTCCAGGAAGGATAGGGAAAGAAATGAGTACCACTTCGTCCAGCCCAATGATTCTGATTTCAAGTATTTACAAGTCCCTTACCAAGGCAGAACAAAAAGTTGCCGATTTTGTTATGGCTGACACAAAGGAAGCAGTTTATTCATCTGTAACCGATCTGGCAGAAAAGGCGGGTGTCGGTGAAACGACAGTCATCCGTTTTTGCCGCAAGCTCGGATACCGAGGTTATCAAGAATTCAAACTAGCAGTTGCACAAAATCTCGTAAGTCCTGATGTACAAGTCCATGGGGAAATTGAGGAATATGACAACCTGGAAGTAGTGTCTAAAAAGATTACGAACCAGAATACACACGCACTTGAAAATACACTTAATTTGCTGCAATCCCAAGTATTGGAAAAAGCTGTAAATGCTATCATTACTGCAAAACGGCTGTATTTCTTTGGGGTTGGGTCATCCGGTATAACTGCTTTAGATGCAAAGTACCGATTTATGCGTTTTGGTTTTAACGTGGAACATTCCTCCGATTCACATATCATGGCGATGAATGCAGCTCTTGTTGGAGAATGGGATGTTGTTTTTGGAATTTCAACTTCCGGCAGTACAAAGGATGTTGTCGATGCTATTCGGATTGCAAAAGAAAATAATGCCTTTGTTATTTGCATTACGAATCACGCAAAATCTCCGATAACACAATATGCGGATGTCATCTTACTGGCTGCTTCAAAAGAAACGCCGCTCCAAGGAGGGGCATTTGCTTCAAAAATTGCACAGCTTCATTTGTTGGATATTTTAACAACAGCTGTTGCTCTAAGACAGAAAGAGAACATTTTTCATTCTATTGAAAAGACTGCTAAAGCAGTTTTGGATAAGATGTATTAACCCCGTTCAAGAGGTGTTTGAGGATGCTTCGTTTAATAGGTGATTTTCCTTTAGAAAAATTAAAAACATATAAACCAACATTAACTGCCCAAGCTGATTTTGATTCATTCTGGGAAGAGATGAATTGCTTTATCCCGCAAACGATAGAGTCAGATATCACTTGGATTGATTATCCTGCAGCTTCGCTCAGGGTTGCCGATGTTTCTATTAAGTCTTGGGACGGTACTCCGATAAGGGCTTGGCTGATGATTCCAACCAATGGCGGGGGCCCTTTTCCTGCTCTGCTCCATTTTCATGGATATACTGGAAGCAGGGGACAAATCGGTGAATTCTTGAAATGGGCATTGCAAGGAATTGCGGTGGTCAGCTTTGAGGTGCGCGGGCAGGGCTTCACCCCCGATAATGCAAGATATCCGAATGGAAATCAGACTCCCGGCTGGATGACGCTGGGTATAGAGGAAAAAGAAAAATATTATTATGCAAATGTTTATCGGGATGTCCTGGCCTGTGTGGATTGGGCCTTTCAATTGGATGGCATTGATCCCGAAAGAGTTGGTGTCTACGGAGAGTCGCAAGGAGGAGCCTTAACCCTTATTGCGGCGGCGCTGCGCAGCAACTTATGTTTGGCAATGCCGGACTATCCTTTTATGTCCGATATCAGAAGGGCAGTTCAAGTGGCAGGAAGCGGCCCCTATCTTGAACTATTAAACTATGTAAAATTCCGCGATCCGCGGATGGAAAACTATGAACAGCTAATGACGAAACTTTCTTACTTTGATGTGATGAATTTCAGTTCAAGAATTAAGATACCAACATTAATGTCCATTGGATTGGAGGACATCGTAACACCTCCTTCTACGGTTTTTGCTGCCTACAACCATTTGGCAAACAAGGAAATAGAATTAAAGACTTATCCGGGAAACGGCCATGAGCCAAATCCGTTTAACGAGGAAGAAAGAATAAAATTTGTAGCAGAGTACTTGCTAAAATAGCGGTCTGAAGAGAATAAAAAATGAGGGGTGTTTACATGAAAACGAGCGTTAGTATGTACAGTTTACATAAATATACGGCTGCCGGGAAAATGTCTATTTTGGAGTTTATTGATTATGCCGCCTCCATTGGGGTTGAAGGTGTAGAATTATTGGATATCTATTGGACAAATGAAGAAGTTGAAATCCCCCTAGTATTATCATTGCTAAAAGAAAAGAATCTTCAGGTAAGTGCTTATGACATAACCAATAATTTTGTTAATGCAAGTAAAGAAGAAAGAGACCTTGAGGCAGCTAGGGTTCGAAAAAGTATTGATATCGCCAAGAAGCTGAATACAACAATGGTTCGTATTTTTAGCGGAGATGTTCAAGAAGGTGTTTCTTTCGAGCAAGGCAAACAATGGATTATCGAAGGCTTGAAAGAGAGTGCGAAATATGCTGAAGAGAATGGTGTCATATTAGGCATCGAAAATCACGGTTACTTTGCCGGCCACAGCGCACAGGTTGCGGAATTAATTGAAGCAGTTGATTCTCCTAATGTACAGAGCACGTTGGATACAGGGAACTTTCTGTTAGTTGATGAAGATCCAAAGGCAGCGGTCACTGCTCTGAGGCACTATGCCGTCCACGTGCATTTTAAGGATTTTGTGGCAGTGGACAATGATTACGATGGTCCCGCATTTAAGTCGATATCCGGAAATAAGTTTGTCGGAACAGCTGCTGGGGAAGGAAGCATCGACCTTAAACATGTCATTTCTGAACTTAATAGTGTTCATTATAAAGGGTGGTTGTCTGTAGAATTTGAAGGGGCTGGCGATGCCAAGATTGGAACGGAAAAATCCGTCGAAAACTTAAAAAACATTGTAAGAGCCGCCATATAGGTATCACTAACAATAGATAAAGACACCGCAAGAGAACTTGTGGTGTCTTGTTACATACAAGGATGGAGGTGTGGCAGATGTTTTCTCCGGAAGGAAAAGTATTCAAGGTACTGGAGTTAATCGGGAATTATTGTTATTTAAACATATTATGGCTGGTTTCATCCCTTCCACTTTTTACGATCTTTGCGTCAACAGCAGCCATGGCTGCTGTTGTTAAAGCGTGGTCAAATCGAGATGAACCGCCCATTACGAAAACCTTCTTTTCCAATTTTAAAAAATATTTTTTCAAAAGCAGTTTGATTGGAGTCTTACAAACAATTGTTGCCATTATATTGATTGGGGATTATTTCGTCGTTTGGAATATGGAAGGTGCAATAAAGTACGGGCTCTTCCCGATCTTTGTGCTATTGGGACTTATGTTTATATTCGTATCCTCCTATATTTACCCGCTGCTAATTGACCTTGACCTGCCAGTTATTCAAACTATTCGAAAAGCTGTTTATTTATCTGTCACAAGACCAACAACACCGACGATCACACTGATGTTCACCTGTTTCATCATTTTTATTTGCACTTTTGTCAAGTTTCTGCCGTTTCTATGCGCATTTAGCATTGTAAGCTTCGTAAACTATCAATTGGCAATGCGGACAATCCGTAAAGCCTATCAAATTGCCATATAAGATTGGAATATTTTAAAAGGGGCTGAGCTTATGAAAGTTGTCTACTTACCGCTTGATGAACGGCCATGTAATCTGAAATATCCACAGCAATTAGCCGCAATGACAGATCTTGAACTCCATGTCCCGGGAATGAAGTTGTTAGGGGCAAAGAAAAAGCCCGCAAATGTAGAGGGAATCCAAAACTGGTTGATGCATGAGGCAAAAGATGCCAACTATTTGATTCTCTCACTTGATATGCTGGTTTATGGAGGAATAATCCCTTCCAGGCTCCATTATTTAACGAAAGAAGAATGTATAAAAAGACTGGATGTCATAAAGGTATTAAAAAGACAAAACCAAGAGCTTAAAATCTATGCCTTTAATCTCATTATGCGGGTGCCAGGCTATAACAGCAGTGATGAAGAGCCGGATTATTATGAGTTTTATGGTGAGAGAATCTCCAACTATGGGAAGCTGATGGATAAAAAATCCCGCGGGGAATTAACAGATTCCGATGCTCATCTACTTCAGCTCCTTACCGAGGAAATTCCGCAGGATGTTATTGATGATTTTATAGGAAGACGGAAGGTAAACGCGTTTACTAATGAGTATGCAATTGATTTGGCTGATCAAGGGTTGATTGATTTTCTCATTATCCCGCTTGACGATAATGCCGAATACGGGTTTAGCTCACAGGAACAAAGCAACCTTTTGTGCAAGGTGGAAAAAATGAATCTTTGGGACCAGGCAGCAATTTATCCAGGTGCTGACGAAATTGGCTGCACCCTGTTGGCAAAAGTTTTCTGCGATGCCCGCCAATATACACCAGCCCTGTTTTTAAGATATTCTTCAACGAAAGGCCCTTTTATCATTCCAAAATATGAAGATCGCAGTTTACAAGAAAGCATAAAATCTCATATCACGGCAATGGGTGGTGTGATCGCCGATCAATCCGCTGATGCTGATGCCATTTTATTTACGCATTCGCCGGCTATCAGCCAATCAGGAGTTGCGGAACCATTTTTGGCATTTGGTGAAAGGCACCGATCGTATTTTTCCGAAATTAATTACAGAGAGTTTGTTCAGGCACTGAAGTATTACTTAGGTAATAATAAAGTGGTGGGGTTAGCGGATGTGGCAACCTGTAATGGAAGCGACCAAACATTAATGTTTATGCTGAAGAAACAAGGGTTGCTTGAGAAACTGGATGCCTATGCAGGATGGAATACATCAGGAAATACATTGGGAACGGTCATTGCCCATACTATTATTGAATCCTATTATAATCAGCGCTCAGAAGAAAACAGGCAGAGAAGGCGGAAAAGCCGGGAATTTTATTATTCAAGGCTCGTAGAAGATTGGGGGTATCAGACCATTGCCAGAAAAGCCGTGGCAAACAATGATGTTCCTCGTTTTGGAGGAACCTATTTTGATATATCGAGCCATCTTGAGGAAATTCAAGGAATTATCGCAAAATACTTGGAAGCATTTATCGAGGAAAATCTTGCGGGTTTAAAAGAAGGAAAAATTGAGCTTACACATGTTTATTCACCTTGGAAGCGGATGTTTGAGGTTGGTTTTGTTCTGAACTTTGCGTTTATTAAAGAATAGGAGGCATGTGCTGCAACAGCTTAATTGAAGCGAATGCAGGAAACAAAGCAGGGAGTGAACATGATGAATCGGGAAATGAATGCAGACATCATCATTATTGGCGGCGGGATTGGAGGATGCACGGCCGCTCTTGCTGCTGCAAAGATGGGGAAAAAGGTAATCATGACAGAGGAAACGGATTGGATCGGCGGACAGCTGACGAGTCAGGCCGTTCCACCGGATGAGCATCGTTGGATTGAAAAATTTGGCGCGACAAGGACCTATCGTGAATTTAGGGAACGTGTTCGCGATTATTACAGGCGGCACTACCCGTTAACAGAAGAAGCAAGAAAAAATATATTTTTAAATCCTGGCAATGCCTGGGTGAGCAGGATTGCCCATGAGCCCAGGGTTTCATTAGCAGTATTAAATGATCTGCTGGCACCCTATATCAGCAGTGGCAAGATTACAATTATGCTAAACTATAAAGTTCTATCTGCTGAAACTGAGCAAGATCGTGTCAAATCCGTTACTGTTAAGAATTTGCAGACATTTGAGCAGATTACCTTAACTGGTGTCTACTTTATCGATGCAACTGAATGCGGGGATGTTCTTCCACTTACGGGTACTGAATATGTAACAGGTGCTGAGTCCATATCGGAGACCGATGAGCCGCATGCCATTGATGGGGTGGCAATTCCACAGGATATGCAATCGATTACCCATTGTTTTATTGTTGATTATCTAGAAGACAGGGATTTCACGATTGAAAAACCTGAACAGTACGATTTCTGGCGGGAATATCAAGCAGATTTTATGAGTGATAAGCTGTTGAGTTGGTATGGTGTGGATGGGGTAACGGGTAAAACGAAAAAATTCGGGATGTTCCCCGGCGAAAATATTTCATTATGGGATTATCGCAGAATTATCGACCCATCCCTTTTTCAACCACATACTTATGAAGGGGAAATCTCCATTATCAATTGGCCGCAAAACGATTATTGGCTCGGGTCAATCATTGATGTAAATGATGAAGAAAAAGAAAAACATTTAAAAGGTGCAAAACAATTAAGTCTTTCGTTTCTGTATTGGCTGCAGACAGAAGCACCAAGACCGGATCGCGGTTGCGGGTATCGGGGGCTGCGCTTAAGAAAAGATTTGACTGGCACCGAGGACGGATTGGCCAAGTATCCTTATATCCGCGAATCTCGAAGGATAAAAGCTGAGTTCACCGTTGTGGAACAGCATGTCAGCGCCGAACTGCGCGGACGCAATGGAATTGCCCGATTTGAAGATTCAGTGGGAGTTGGCTGTTACTCGATTGATTTGCACCCAACTATTGTAACTAATACAACCTGTTATGTCCCTAGCTATCCGTTTCAAATTCCACTGGGCAGCCTGCTGCCAATAAGGATGAAAAATCTTCTTCCAGCATGTAAAAATATTGGGACAACCCATATTACAAACGGGTGCTACCGCTTGCATCCTGTTGAATGGAATATCGGTGAATCTGTTGGATATTTAGTGAGCTATTCCTTAGAAAAAGGAGTGTTCCCACGGGAGGTAAGAAATAAACCGGTCTTATTGGAAGATTTTCAACGTTTACTCGTAAATGAAGGTGTTGAATTGGATTGGCCGCGAATTGATGGAGCTTTAACAGAGTAGTTATGTAGAGGAAGGGGGTACATCGATATGGTGTAGTTGTACCGTTTGCTACCGGCTGCGACATCCAAAATACATCAGATTACCGTACGGAATTAGGACTGGCGTCCAATCTGTTAATATAGCTACAGAATGGACACTTATTTCATAGTTTATACAAAAGCATCATCTCTGAAATTTTTCTCATAGATTTTATTGTGTGCAAATTTACTTCCTTACATTTTCATTGTCGATAGTGGGTTTTCTCGATTTTTTTGTATAAAATAGAATAGAAAATAAAAATAGAAAAGGTGATAACATGAGCCAACTATCCGAGCTTTTATCCAGTAATTATGATAAAAATGTCGAGGAACTAAAAGAATTGCTTCGTATTCCAAGTATTAGCTCTTTATCTGAACATAAAGAGGACATTCAACATGCAGCGTCATGGATTTCCAACAAATTAAAAAGCATTGGAATGGAACATGTTGAAATCATCCAGACAAAAGGTCACCCTATTATATATGCCGACTGGATTCATCAGGAAAATGCTCCAACAGTCCTAGTGTACGGCCATTATGACGTACAGCCGGTTGACCCGATTGGTTTATGGGAAACTCCTCCGTTTGAACCAACGATCCGTGATGAAAAGATTTTTGCCAGAGGGGCAACAGATGACAAAGGACAGATGTTCCTCCATATCAAAGCAGTGGAAACTTTAATGGAAATGGATGGAAAGCTACCTGTAAACATTAAATTTTGTATTGAAGGGGAAGAAGAGATTGGCAGTCCCAATCTTCTGCACTTTTTATCCGAAAATAAAGAAAAACTATCCTGTGATGTGGTCCTTATTTCTGATACTGATATGTGGGACAAAGGAGTCCCAGCCATCACTTGTTCTTTAAGGGGGCTATGCGCATTGGAGGTTTCCCTTAAAACGGCTAATTCTGATTTGCATTCGGGCATGTTCGGAGGGGGAGTCCAGAACGCCAACCAGTTATTGATACAGCTGCTTTCTACCCTTCATGATGCAAACGGAAAAGTAAATGTTGATCATTTTTATGATGATGTCGTAGAACTGACAGAATTTGAAAAGGAACAGATGGCTGCATTGGGGTTTGATGAAGAAAAGCTAAAACAATCGTTAGGGTTAACGGATTTGACTGGAGGAGAACAAAATTATCCTTACCGCGAGAGAATCAGTTCCCGGCCGACATTAGAAATGAATGGCCTATGGGGCGGATTTCAGGGGGAAGGAACAAAAACCGTCATCCCTAACGAGGCACATGCCAAAATAACCTGCCGTCTAGTCAATAATCAAAATCCCGAAAAGATTCAGGAATTGATTGTAAAGCATTTGGAAGAACATGCACCAAAAGGATGCTCGGTAAAAGTGTCTCTTGGTAATGCGGGAAATCCACTTTTAATCCCGATTGACAGTCCGATGATTCAAAAAGCTGCCGAAGCTTATGAAAACGTGTATGGGAAATCACCTGTTTACAAAAGAGAAGGCGGCTCCATTCCGATTGTTTTGGATTTCAGCCAATCACTAAATGTTCCCGTTGTCTTAATGGGATTTGGTCTACCAGGGGAAAATCTTCATGCTCCGAATGAACATTTTCATTTGGAAAACTTTGATAAAGGAATCTTAACGATTTGCTCCTTTTTAGAACTGGTTCAAAAATAAAATAGTGCCTGTCACCGTCCGATAATTTTCGAATTAAATTCGACAAATTCCGGGTGGTGACAGGCTCTTTTTTTGCAATAAAACACTCCATAAGTAGCTATTAAATCAAATTTTCAATTGTTAAACTATTAATAACATCATGGGCTGGCTTAAATTTCTTTCTGCAAGTGGACATAAGAAATAGCTAAAGTTTGATTCTGATTCTAGTTCTTTAAAAACTATTTATCCCTAAAGAGGTGAGGTTATGATGAACCAGATGGAATTATTGGCTAAAGAACGGGAGAACTTAATCGCGGCCTATTTGGAAAACAGCAATAACCGCAGCTACTATGACGAACAAAAGGATTTGGAAATTCAACAAACATACTATAAAAATACTACATTTGACAAAAACAGTATTCATCATTTAGTAGAAAGAACCCACCAAAATAAGCTAAATTACGCTCCTCATCGTTATGTTTATCCGTGGGTTGATCTTCAGGAGAATGGGAAACTAAAAAGTATCTATTCCGGGAAAGGAATGGATCCGGTTGTTGCCATTGAGGAGGACATTCGTATTCTTGAACATATAGCAAGCGGGAACATCACAAGTTTATCTGATGAAATGACTTTAAATTGCGAACATGTGGTACCTCAATCATGGTTTAAGAAGCAAGAACCAATGAGAGGAGATTTGCATCATTTATTTTCCTGTGAACCCACATGTAACAGCCGACGTGGAAACAATCCTTATGATGATTTTCCTGAATATGTTCCGGAAAAACTTACTTTAGGAATTAAGGAAGGCTGTGGAAAGTCAGATGAAGGAAAGTTTGAACCAGAGTACGGAAAGGGAATTGTAGCAAGGGCCACATTATTTTTTTTAACCCGGTATCAAGGGATCATCAATAAAGATTATGTGAACCTCCGAGTTTTACTGAATTGGCATAAGCAATTTCCAGTTTCTCTATATGAAAAGCATAGGAACCTGGCCATCTTTGAACTGCAAGGAAACCGGAATCCGTTTATTGACTTTCCTGAAATGGCAGAGAGATTGATGAGCGAATAGGCAGTTTTTCAAAGAAAAATAGAATTTTCCACAATCCGCTTGCAAAAAACGGCGATAGGGTTCGGGGCATTGTAGAAGACGAAATGTTTACCCCCACTTTTCTCATATAGTTTCAGACTTTTGGATGAGAAAGATCAAACTTATGAAGGATTCCTGCATTCCATCAATAATATTATATTGTAGATAACTAGTTTTTTTACGAAGGCTATTCAGCCGTTTTAGAAGTGCCATTGAATATCATTTTCCGGGAGAGTGATACCATTGTCAGAACTGATTTATGCCGGATCATTAAAGACACTAGAAGATGAAGGTGCAAAGGTAATAAAAGCTGGAAGTCATGCAATTGCCGTATTCGTTCACGAAAAAAAAGTCTATGCGGTGGATAATCGTTGCCCGCATATGGGCTTTCCCCTCAATACAGGAAGCTTATGTGATGGAATTTTAACGTGTCACTGGCATCATGCACGCGGTGAAAAACTATTTGAAGATGAATGATTTTAAAAAAGTGAAACGGTATGTGCATCCCGCTTGATCAATTTCAAGCGGGATTGTCTTTTTAATAATGGGTGCTTAATATTTATGGCCCTATTCCCCGTCGTCCAAACAAAACGGAAAAAATTTGGGTGACACCTGGAGTTGGGTCAGCAGGACTATGACGAAAGATCTGTTTTGTTCAAAATTTTCGTTTTTCGAAATAAAAGGACAAAATAAGCCTATTTTCGTCAAAAATAGAAAAGTCTCGCCAAGAGGAATCGACATCTTTTCTATCAACCTCCTAATAGAATGGTAGTTGTATTGCAAAATAATAGAGGAGTGATGGAAGTGAAGAAGAAGAAGTTAATAACAGGACTGGGGATTGTGGCACTTTGTGCAAGCCTGGCGACACCGGCGCTGGCTACCAACTCTTCCAATGGCAATCTCACAAATCCTAACCAAGAGTATTCAATTAAAGGCTTTACCGATTATGCGGAAATGGTCAAGCGGCTGAAGCAAATTGAAAATAACAGCCAGGGCCGGGTTGCTTTGAAGGTGGTCGGCCAATCCAATCGCGGAAGGGATATTTACCAAGCCCGGGTTGGGAATGGCAAAAAAGTCGTCCTCATTGAAAGTGAGATTCACGGGAATGAAAAAACAGGGACAGAGGCCATCCTGAGCTTGCTTCAGTTTGTCGGTTCCAGCAATTCTCCGGAGGCCAAAAAAATTCGTGATGAAATGACAATCGTTGCACTGCCAAAAATGAATCCCGATGCATCGGAATTGGACCGCCGCGGCAATTCTATGACATGGGCGGAAGTTGTCGCCAAGTTCCCGCAGCTTGAAGGGACAAGGACAGCATGGAATTATTATACTGGTGTTATGCAACAAAGAGACTATACCCAGAATCCAGGGTTTGATGTAAACCGCGACTTTAATCCTGACTTAAATTATGTTCCAAAGGCTGCGGATTTTCCTGGAAATTCAGCTGGTTCGGGCTGGTACATAACACCGGAGTCGCAAACGGTCCGGGATGTTTATAAGGCCTTACAAAAAGAATTTGGCAAAGTCGATGTGTTTATTGATCTGCATCATCAGGGCCAATACTATGTAGAGGGTACCGATGATCTTGTAACAATGTCCATTTCTGCCAAGTTTGTCTCTGACCCGAGATTGCCGGGGGCGAAATTTGCCGAGTATGCTAAAAACTATAACTTGGAATTCTCGAAGCAAATCAATATGGCCGCCTATAATGCTCTGCAATCCATTGGTGAAAGTTCACCATTCAACAACATCACGCTGTATGACCAAACCATCAATCTCCCTGGGACGGCTCTGGGAAGCTTTGCTTTAAATGGAAGCGGTACTATTCTCTTTGAGGTAAGAGGCCAATCACACACACTGGGGCAAAAGAAACGAGGACAACTCGTCAAGACAGTCGAAACCGGACTGTACGGCATTCTTAATGGCGTCGCCGACGGATCTATTTATCAGCTCAATCCAGCCGACTACGACAAAATCCCAAAAACCTCATCCAGACCGTCACTCTAAGAAGCTGCAGGTTGTTTCTTTAACATAAATTAACAAAGAAAAAAAGCATCGGAATTGATCTGAACCCAAAAAGTTAGACATGAATTATTATGCTGCTGAAAGGGCATGAGTACGGTAATGAACCGGGCTCATGCCTTTTAATTTTAAAATAGTGCTTGTCACCACCCGATAATTGTCGATTTAAATTCGACAAATTCCGAGTAGTGGCAGTTTTATGGAATAAAACACTCCGTAAGTAGCTATTAAATCAAATTTTCAATTGTTAAACTATTAATAACATCATGGGCTGGCTTCAAATCCTAACTTCTGGGTCAGCCCCCAGTGTGCTAAAGTGTTAGCGCGTCGGAGGACTGTCCCTTTTTTCATTTTTTATGATTGTTTATGATAGCGGAGCGTTTTTTTAACTTGTTTATAGATTTCTCCTATATCCGTTTTAGTCAAGCTTTAAGTACTTATTTAGGAACCTGAGTACACGGCGTGTATACTCACTTTTATGCAAACGATACGAATGAATGTGTTCACAATCTTTCGTCAGCCACAATTCTTTATGGTTGTTAGATGAGATCGATTGAAATAATTTTTCGCTCTCGGCATAAGGAATAGCTTTATCTGTCTTACTATGGATGATGAAGAAGGATTTTCCTTTCGTGTTTTTCACATGATTGATGGGTGAAACTTCAGTGGGATCAATTTTGAGGAGCTTGCGCATGGAATGATAAACAATCGGTGTAAATGGTCGTTTTGGCAGCTTGGTCCAATGCGAAAGATTTTCTTTTAGAAAAGGTTCTAAATCACAAAAGGGACTATCGGCAATGATAACGGAAACAGCAGGGTGTTCGCATCCAGCTATAAGCGCAGTAGCAGCTCCCATACTCCAGCCAAGGAGAGCAACTTTATCCTGATGTTTTTCCTGAATCGCATAATCAATCGCTGAATACAAATCGTGTCTTTCAAAATATCCGATCCCCGTGGTTTTTCCCTTCGATTTCCCTGCATTGCGAAAATCAAACATCAGTACATTATAGCCCTGTTCTGATAGAACTTTAACGAGTCGCAGTCCTTCAATCCTTTCCATGGCACGTTCATTCATGTAACCGTGCGCTGTGATGACCGTTTTCTTGCTGTTCTTTGAAGCGGCTGGAATCCACCAGCCAGACAGCTTGACTTGATCTTTTCGGCTGAAAAATTCAATCTCTTCGAATGCAAGACCATATTCCCCTGGATTTTTTGTCGTCTTTGCCGGGAATGGATGAGTTAAATACAAACCGATCCCTATTGGGGCAAGAAAAAATAAAGCGGGTGCTGCCAAAAGCGGTTTCCACAGGGACTTCCCTGATTTACTGGTTTCTCCATTCTTTTCCTCACTCAACATGTACTCCTCCTTTCATTTGATGTCATCGGTACATTATCATATGTAAGTCAATACAAAAACGGAAAATTCTAGAGTCCCATTTTTTAAAAAAGTTTTATTAAAAGCGGACTCAGTAAGGGGAACAGAAATTTTGGTTGATTTAATGGATGATAGTGCCCTAAAGATATTATGAATAAATAACCATATTAACCAGAAAATAAATTTGTATGTCATTGGCTGGGCCTCATGTATGTAAGAATTACGAAGAACATCAAAAGTGAAAAATGAGGGTTATTGATGAAAAAATTTTTTGTGGCTATTGGTTGTTTGGTAATAGTATCGTCAAGCGGTGTGATAAACGGCAAGGCAACCACAACTAATTCCCAAACACTTGTGGTTGGGGATAAAAAAGCAGGCGTCTATCTTTACGCAACTCCAAACCCAAAAGAAGAACGATTTACTGATTTTCGGGTCAAGATTGGTAATGAAATAGTGGAAACAGAGGGATGGGCCGTTTCAATGAGTGAAACACGCCTGCCTGAATTGCATGTCATTGATTTAAACGGTGATGGCAAAAAAGAGATCGTAGTCATTTTCATAGTAGGTTACGGAACATGGGTAGTTAAGAAGGAAGCGCACATACTCCAGCAGGTAGAAACGCCAGATGGGCTAGCTTATGAGGAAATGGACATCGACAATCCCGTCCATACCATTGAACGAGATTTTATGATTACTGCAACGGATAAAACGATCCAGGTAAAAGGACGAGGTCATACATGGAGGGCAGCCAATCAATGCGGAAAAACCTATTATCGTCACCGCTTTCCGCTCTATCAGTCTGTAAATTGGAAAGTGGAGGGCAACACCCTTCTTGCTGATGTCGGTTTGACCATAACATACAACTGCGTACCAGCTGGATTTATCCTAAAATACAAACAAAAAGGCGAGATCTACATTGCTAAACAAATAAAGGTGAATTTGTAGATGAAAAAGGAGCAAGCACCAGCCAGTATTGAAAAAGTTAAAGGGCTAAAGTCTATTCGATATTTCCAGTAACATATGTTGGGTACCTTTCTATAAAAGTAAAATGCACCTCTCTTTAAGAAGGAAGGTGCTTTTTACTTTTGTAATAGTATTTATCGGTAAGGTTTAATGCTCTATAGAGCTCTATTTTGAGTTTCAAAGATGTTTTCGTGTGTATTTAATTTTTTTCTCATAGGGAAGTAATATAATCCAGCAGGGACAACTAATCCAATAACCCATGCAATATCGGCTCCATTAAATGCTTTTGCCACTGGTCCTACGTAGAATGATGTGTTAATAAAAGGGATTTCTACCAGGATGGAGACAAGAAAAGCGATACAAGTGATCCAATTTATTTTTCCATACTGGCCATTTAGATCAAAAATATCCTTAACATTATAACGACCATGGCGCAGTAAATAATAGTCAACAAGATTAATTGATGTCCATGGAATTAGAAAATAACTGATGAAAAAGATAAAGTTTAAGAAAAATGAAAGGAAATTACTTTGACCTAACAAGCATAGTATCGTCCCGATTACCGTTACACCAAAAATCATTCCGATGCGGACTTTTGCGGTCACTTTCAACTTCATGAATGGTTCAATTGTAGTAATCGTCGACATAAACGCTCCATACAAATTAAAAACATTAATAGCAAGCTGTCCAAAAATAATAATCAAATACATGATAATCGCAAATCCACCGAACAGATGAGCTAAATTACCTCCGGAGTGCTCAAGAAAATTTGGAATGGCAATTGTTAAGGCTGCACCTAATGCCATCATCCAGATCGTACCGATAGCAGTACCAAAATAACTATACCAAAATGTTTGCGCGGTTGGTGTCGTAACTGGAAGGTAGCGAGAATAGTCTGCAACATAGGGAGCATATGCTAATTGCCATGTCGCAACCATACTAACTGCTAATAAAAACACAGGCAGCTGAACTGACCCCATTTCTAAACTTCCTGCAGGAAATGGTAATTGCACAATAATCACGGTTGCCACTAAATAGACAAGCAAAGAGGTCCAAGACAATAACTTCTGCATTTTATGAATTAAGTTATATCCAAAAATTGTAACAATAAAGCACATAATATTGAGGATTAAGATGCTCCATGTTTGATCCATCGATGTTAAACTGCTTAACGTTTGGGCCGCAAGTAATCCACTGCTTGCAAAAAAGCCTAAATAAACAAACATAACGAGAAACAAGGGAAATATGGCACCAATGATTCCGAATTGTGCCCGGCTCTGAATCATTTGGGGGATTCCAAGTTGAGGACCTTGAGCAGAGTGAGAAGCCATAAAAATTGCCCCAAGGAGTGTCCCCACGATAATTGCGATGAGGCTCCAGAATAAATTAAGGCCTAATGCAATGGGTAATGCCCCTGTCACAAGTGTTGTGATATGCATATTGGCACCAAACCAAATTGGAAATAAATCGCGAGCTTTCCCATGCCTCTCTTCTGCCGGAATGTACTCAATACTGCGAGATTCAACTTTCATTTATACGCCCCCTTTTAAATTATATCTTGCATTCACCATGTACCATGCAAGTTGCTGTACAACAAAACTATAATTGTAAGCGGAATCATATGTCAATATATTCTGATAATTTTTTTAAATAAAAAATTTTAACTACATTTTTTTGCGATGCAATAGAGGAGAATTTATTTAACGAAAATAATTGTATTCACTATTTATAATTTTCTTAACTTTCTGTTGACGCTCGAAATTTAATCAACTATAATTCGATCTATAAACCTTGTATGGTACATGGTACGAACGAAAGGAGGAAGATGATCATATCTAGCATCTTGACTTTAGGCATTACGGCTCAAGTTACAAACGCCATTCGCGAAGCAATCGTGACGGCAAAATATGAACCAGGTCAAAAATTATCGGAAACGGTTTTATCAGAGTATTTCAAAGTAAGCAGGACACCTATTCGAGAGGCACTAAAACAACTAGAAAGAGAAGGATTAGTCGAAATCATACCAAGGGTAGGGACTTGTGTTTCAAAACCAACGGAAACTGAACTAAATGAGTTATTTACTTTAAAGGAAGTTTTGGAAGGGCTTGCAGCCGGATTGTTTGCGGAAAATGGAAAGGCTGAAGAAATCCAAAAAGTTCAGCAGGCAGTAACTGACATGGAGAGGGCTTTACAAACTTCCGATAATAAATTGTATGTAGAAGCAAATAGTGTTTTTCATGAAACGATTCTGGAAGGAGCCGCCAATTCTAAACTAAGCTTTACGTTAAATATGCTCCTTAACCAAATTCCTTATAACCGATATGTTTTTATTACGATTGAAGATCCTATTCGCCGCGAAAAATCACTACATGAACATCAGACAATCTTGTCAGCAATTATAAAGGGTGACAGTGAAGAAGCGGAGAAAGCCATGCGTGACCACGTAAGAGCAAGTGGAAAGCAGCTAAAAATGGATATAGAGAAGAAACTGAGACAATTTAAGGAGGAATAAGTAATATGAAATTTGGAATTTTCGCAAACCTAGCTGGCCCAGGGAGACAAGAGGAATACGATCAAGTACTTGATGAAGCACGCGAGCAGGCCGTCTATTGTGATGAAAATGGCTATGATTCGATTTGGTACACCGAGCACCATTTTGGCCATGAAGGGAATGAATTAATCTCTAACCCAATCTTAATGGGCGCAGATATTGCGGCGCGGACAAAAAATATCCGCATCGGGCAGGCAGCCAATGTTATCACGTTCTGGCATCCGCTCAGGCTCGCTGAAGATATCGCCATGCTTGATCAACTAAGCAAAGGCCGGGTAGAAGTCGGGTTAGCCCGCGGGTTATACGGCAGGGAAGCGGCCAACTTAAATACCTTGGCCGATCCGACGAACCAGGAACAAAACCGGGCGGTATTCGAAGAAACGGTAGAAATTTTACGAAAAGGGTGGTCAAACCGCTTCTTTTCCCACGAAGGCGACATTTATCAGTTCCCGCCGAAGGGATTGAAATGGAGCCATCCGATGAGCCCAGCCTCTCCTGACTTCATGGATATGGAAAATGGCGAGATTAATAAGATCTCGATTATGCCGGGTACGTATCAAAAACCATACCCTCCGCTATGGCAAGTAATTGATTCCCCACGTTCCATCGAGTGGGCAGCGGAAAATGATGTTAAAGGTATGTTCTGGATGCCGACCGTGAAAGAATTGAAGGGGCGTTTTGAGCTGTACCGTGAAAAAGCATCGAAGGCGCGCGGCTATGAACTTGAGCTGGGAGACGGCATTGCATTAGTAAGAGATGTATATGTTGCTGAAACAATGGAACAAGCCCGTCAAGATGCGGCAGAGGCTGTATTGAATAACTATCGCTGGATCTGTCATTGGCGAGGCCTTGGCAACCTAATGGATCCGGGCGAACAAGTAAAACCTGGGCAAGAGTTGAACTATGAATTCTTACATCCTCGGAATCTATTATTTGGTACTCCGGACTATGTGGCGGAGAAAATCCAAGAACTAAAAGATGAGCTTAATTTACAAGAATTATTGCTTTGGGTGAACCACAATTCTCTGCCTCATGACAAGATGATGAAGAGTTTGAAACTATTTACGGAAGAAGTTTTGCCAAGATTTACAAATGTGAAAGTGGGGGCAATGTAAATGTTAGAAATTCGTAAAGTATATACAGCGGTAGAAGAGACTCGGATTGAAGGCGGGAAAGAATTAGAGACACCTATTCGCATGATTACAACTATGCTTGTTATGAAAAACCCGTGGGCAGGCAGAGGATTTGTAGAGGATTTAATGCCGGAAATCAATGAATATGCACCGCAAATTGGTGAGGTATTAGTCAACGAGCTATTTAAACATATCGGTTCACCAGATGATGTGGAAGCATTCGGAAAAGCCGCTGTTGTCGGCGTTGATGGCGAGATTGAACATGCTTCTGCGTTTATCCATACATTAAAATTCGGTAATAAATTCAGGGATGCGGTTCAAGGAAAAAGCATCTTAAGCTTTACGAATAAGCGCGGCGGTGCCGGAACAGCGGTCGTGATTCCAATGGTTCATAAGAACGACGAATCACAGCGCTCCCACTTTCTTACATTCGAAGCATCGATTCCAGATGCACCGCGAGCAGATGAAATTGTAGTAGCGATCGGTGCAGCGACAGGCGGGCGTCCGCATCCACGAACAGGAAATCGTCATCAAGATATGGTAGAGATGGGGCTTGTTTAATGTCACTCGCAACGTATGATCAAGGATCCATTTATTATGAAGAAACAGGAAATGGGGAGCCATTAATTCTGATTCATGGTGTGGGCTTGGATCATCACATGTGGGAAAAACAAGTGAAGGGACTATCAAAACAGTATCGGGTTATTTGCTACGATACTCTCGGGCACGGGGGTTCTGACCATCCCCCTGGTCCTTATTCGCTTTCCCACTATGTCGCGCAATTAGCCGGGCTGCTGCTGCATTTACAAATCGACACATGCCATCTCATCGGATTTTCGATGGGCGGAATGGTGGCGCAGGCCTTTGCACTTGAATTTCCTGAAAAGATCAAAACCCTTACCATTCTGAATGCGGTTGCCAATCGAGCAGCAGAACAGAGAAAAGCGATTCTGTTGCGAGTAGAAGAGGTCAAACAATCAGGGGCCGGGTCCACCATTGAACCAGCCATCCAGCGTTGGTTTAATCCTGACTTTCTTGCAGCCAATGAATCATTCGTCAATGGAATACGTAAACGGCTTCAAACGAACAACCCTCACTCCTATTTGGCTGCCTATACTCTTTTTGCTACAGCCGACCAGGAGTTGTGGCCAAAGCTTTCAACTATTAAACTACCAACATTGATTATCACAGGGGAACAAGATGTTGGGTCAACTCCGGAAATGTCTAAGTGCATGCATCAGCAAATCGAACAATCAGAACTACTAATTTTTCCAAACATGAAACACATGTTACCGGCTGAGGACGCTAATTCTTTAAACCAAGAAATCGATCGGTTTATCAAAAAGAATGCAGTGCCGGCGGTGAGGTAAAGGGGAGTACGTGCATGTCAGAATTGAAAAAATACAAGATGTATATAAATGGGGAATGGATTGAATCAACGGACGGCGAATATTTTCCGAGCTATAACCCCGCTACAGGCGAGCCTTGGTGCTATGTCGCAAAAGGAACGGCGGAAGATGTGGACCGTGCCGTTCAAGCAGCTCATCACGCCTTTTTGCATACCAGCTGGGCAAACATGACGTTCACCGAAAGAGGGCGCCTTGTCAGACGATTAGGCGAGTTAATTTCAGAGCGCGTCGATGAACTGGCGAAATTCGAAACACTTGATAACGGAAAATTGATCCGTGAAATGAGAGGCCAGCTCTCTTATCTGCCGGAATTCTTCTATTATTATGCAGGCCTTGCGGATAAAATCCACGGGAAGACTTTGCCGATTGATAAAAAGGATATGTTTGTCTTTACATCGAGAGAGCCGCTTGGGGTGGTGGCAGCCATCACACCATGGAATTCTCCGCTATATTTAACGACATTGAAGCTGGCGCCGGCGCTCGTGGCAGGTAACACAATCGTTATCAAACCATCCGAAGTTACTTCGGCGTCGTTGCTTGAATTGATGAAGCTTGTAGATGAAGTAGGATTCCCGCCGGGCGTCATCAATGTTGTAACTGGCTTTGGAATGCCAGTCGGTGACACATTAACGAAGCATCCACTTGTTAGACGTATTGCCTTTACTGGCGGACCGGATTCAGCCCGTCATGTGGTGCGGAATTCTGGGGAAAATTTTGCTCAGGTGTCATTGGAACTTGGCGGAAAATCACCAAACATCGTCTTTGAAGATGCGAATCCCGATAATGCGGCAATGGGCATCATCGCCGGTATCTTTGGTGCATCAGGTCAAAGCTGTGTCGCAGGTTCGCGGGCATTTTTACACGTGGATATCTATGACAAGGTCATGCAAAAACTGGTCGACCGTGTCTCGCAAATTAAAATTGGCGATCCGTTGGAAAATGATACGGAGATGGGCCCACTCGCTACCCAGGCGCAATTAGAACGGGTAAAACAATACGTCGCTCTCGGGCATGAAGAGGGCGGAAAGGCTGTTTTCGGCGGTAAAGTTCCAGAACATTTAGAAAAGGGCTGGTACTATGAACCGACTATTTTTGAACATACCGACCATTCAGCGCGAATCACGAAGGAAGAAATCTTTGGTCCGGTGTTAAGTGTCATTCCATTTAAGGACGAAAAAGAAGTCATTCAACTTGCCAATAGTACCAACTATGGATTGGCAGCGGGCATTTGGGTAAGTGATGTCGCGAAAGCGCACCGCGTCGCAAAGGCCGTCAATGCCGGCATCGTTTGGGTCAACACCTATCGCAGCATCTCCCCAATCGCGCCAATCGGCGGTTCGGGCTTGAGCGGCTACGGCCGAGAAGGCGGATACGAAGCAATCCATGAATATACACAAAGTAAAGTTGTATGGGTGAATACATCATCGGAACCAATTCCGGATCCGTTTATTATGAGATAAACAGCGGAGGCGCTATCCGCTGATTACCAAACAGGAGGGGATAAAAAATGAAATTATTAGCGATTTCCGGTACGATTACTGGTTCGAAAACAAAAGTAGTGGTCCAAAAAGTGGCCGACGAGGTCAAGAAGAACCATCCAGAAATCGAAGTCGAAGTACTGGATTTAAAAGAATATGATCTTCAATTCTGCGATGGACGCGATCCTTCCACCTATACAGGGGACACGAAAAAAGTCATCGACATCGTTTCATCGGCTGATTTTTACATTATCGGCACGCCTATTTTTCAAGGGTCGATAACAGGCGCTTTGAAAAACTTATTTGATTTAATCCCTCCTAAGGAATTTAGAAATAAAGTGATGGGCTTTGTTGCAACAGGCGGCACCTATCAACATTACTTGGTCATTGAAAACCAGCTGAAACCAATCGCAAGCTATTTCCGTGCCTTTGTTGCACCAGCATCTGTGTATGCGACGAATGACCATTTCAATGCAAAAAATGAGATTGCCGATGCTGATGTGTTAAGCCGCATCTCCCAGTTGAGCAATGAGATTGTTCACATGCAAAAAGGTCTGAAACAAGAACTCCAAGTTCAAGCATAAAGTGGAGGTGTTCGAGATGCACGGTATTTCAATAGTAGAAAAAAGTGATTCCACACCGAAAACAAGTATCAGCGGAAAAGTCATCCATGGAAATCAAATTGGACGCACCATTGGTTTCCCCACGGCGAACCTGCTATTGCATGAGGAAGTTTTTTTACAAAAAGGGGTTTACGGCGTCCATGTGACCTATCAAAACCAGCTCTATTACGGCTTAATGAATGTAGGCGTCAGACCGACTGTCAATAAAGAAGAAATAATCATTCATTATGAAGTTCATATCTTTGACTTTGATCAGATGATTTACGATGAGGAATTGGACGTAGAGGTTTGTCATTTTGTCAGAGAAGAACAGCTGTTTAGTTCCATGAAGCATCTTGTTTTACAAATCAGGAAGGATGTAGAGACCGTCCAGCGCGTGTTTCACCTCGAGCAGCCTGCCATTTTAAAAAGAGAGTTTAAGCCCAGTTCCGAAGAGTATATCCATTTAACGGACCTGGCGTTTATTCAGCTGTGTGAGGGCAAGCACGGCATTAATCGCGGCGTCTATAACACGATTGATAATTGGATTTATAACCAAGGAATTAAAAACATATTAGAACGCAGAAGACTTTTATTAGCCTTTCTAGAGTCAATAAGGGATCACGAGAATTCCCGGAAAAAATTCGGGCCAGGCGGCCTAAGACCAAAGCTGGAGGAATTTTTTTTCGGAAAAGTTGAGGAAAAGACGGCCTCTAACCTTTAGTTAAAGACGGAAGGATTTGTATACGGATGTCATATGTCGAAAAAATTACAAAAAAGAATTTGCTTATTAATGGCGAGTGGATAGAAGCAAAGGCGTATAAGCCATTATACTCTCCTTATTCTGGTGACGTCCTTGCCGAAATTCCTGATGCAACGGAACAAGAGACGGCCTTGGCCATTGAAGCGGCTGATCGTGCCAAAAGAGTAATGGCCAAATTACCTGCCTATAAACGGGCGGAAATTCTCGAGAATTTGGTGCAATTATTGAAGGAACGGGCAGACGAAGCAGCAGAAATTATTGCTTTAGAGGCGTCTAAACCGATTACAGCGGCAAAGGGCGAAGTGGCGAGAACAATTGAAACGTATAAATTTGCCGCAGAAGAGGCGAAACGAATCCACGGAGACACCTTGCCATTAGATGCCGCAAGCGGTGGAGTCAATCGGCTGGCCTATACCGTACGCGAACCGCTTGGCGTGATTGGGGCGATTACCCCATTCAATTTTCCGATGAATCTAGTGGCACATAAAGTCGGCCCGGCGATTGCCAGTGGAAATACGATTGTTTTAAAACCAGCATCGCAAACCCCATTATCCGCCTTCTTTATTGCTGAACTCCTTCAAGAAGCGGGATTGCCGACAGGTGCGCTCAATGTCGTTACAGGTAGCGGCCGTGTGGTGGGAGAAAAGATCGTGAATGACGACAGAGTCAGCATGATTACATTTACCGGAAGTCCGGCGGTAGGGATTGCCATCCGCAACAAAGCGGGACTAAAGCGGGCAACATTGGAATTGGGATCAAACGCGGCGGTTATTATTGATCAGGGTGTGGACCTTGATAAGATAATCCCGCGTTGTGTAGAAGGTGCATTCTCCTTCCAAGGTCAGGTGTGCATTTCCTTACAACGGGTTTACATTCACGAGTCCTTATATGAAGAATTTATTGAAAAATTTGTTCCAGCAGTGCAGAAGTTAAAAAGTGGCGATCCGCTTGATCCTGAAACGAATGTATCTGCCTTAATTACGCCTGGTGATGTCGAACGGTCGTTAGAGTGGATTCATGAAGCTGCCAGCTCCGGGGCTACGATTGCAACAGGCGGCAAAGCCGAAGGGAATATTCTTCTGCCAACCGTCCTTGTTGATGCGGCCGCGGATATGAAAGTATCGTGCCAAGAGGTGTTTGCTCCTATTGCGATAGTCGATAAAGTAACTTCTGTTGAAGAAGCTATCCAAAAGGTCAATGATTCCCGTTACGGTCTGCAAGCAGGAATCTATACAAATGATATTCATACCGCATTGAACGCCATCGATGACCTGCATGTTGGCGGTGTCATGGTCAATGATATTCCGACGTTCCGCGTTGACAATATGCCATATGGCGGTGTAAAAGAAAGCGGAAATGGCCGCGAAGGCATCAAATACGCTGTTAAAGAAATGACCGAATTAAAACTTGTCGTTTGGAATCGGAATTAGGTGATAGCTGATGGCCTATTTCGCAGCAATTCTACACATGATTGATACTGAAAAAAATAAAGAAGTACTTCCCCGTCATATTCAGTATTTAGATGAACTGGATGTGCAAGGGAAAATTTTTGCAAGAGGCCCTTTTTTAGACGAATCTGGCGGGCTAGTGGTATATGTGGCTGATTCATTTGAAGAGGCTCACGCCTTAGCTGTTAAAGACCCTCATGTAGTCGAAGGATCCCGGAAGTTAGAACTAAAGCAATGGAAGATTCTTGTAAAAAGTTAGCGGGCTCTAAACCACTATCCTATCTTGCATGGTACATGGTAGTGGTTCGGATTTTTCAAAAGGAGTGAAGAGAATGGATTTGAAACAAACAGCCCTGTTGTTGATTGATCTCCAGAAGGAAAGTGGTACATCGGATGTTGTGGGGATGCGTGAAGTGGTTCAAAACGCCGAGCTTCTCATCCGCACCTGCCGTGAAAAGGGAATCCCGATTATTTATACGCGCCATATTGGCAGGGCAGATGGGATTGGGCTTGCGAATAAAGAACCGGTTAATGAACTGGGTGCACCGCTCTATTATCATGCCGAAACGGAAAACGTTGAAATTATCGACGAACTAAGACCCGGGAAAACCGACATCGTGGTGGATAAACACCGCTACAGCGGTTTTTACGAATCCAGCCTTGAGTTAATGCTGAAAAGTTTAAATGTGAAACATTTGATTGTTGGCGGCGTTCTGACTGATTGCTGTGTATTAGCCACCGTTTTAGATGCATATTATCGCGATTATCAAGTGAATCTTGTCAAAGATATGTGTGGAACCACAACCGAAGGTGCTCACATGGCTTCTATATTAATGATGGCTAACTGGATATATGATCTAAAAGTTTATGACGCCAAGCAAATGACGAAGAGAATAATCGGAGAAGACTATCACGTTTGGGAATCTTCTGGGCCGGACGAACTGCAATTCTCACCAGAAGATGTGCGTGGGATTTTTGCCAAGCTATCACATAAAGTAGGGATCTAGATTTTTTGCTGAAAAAATCAAATGGGGGAATGTATGTGAAGGTTGAAACGCGGAGTATTGAATATGTTCCAGAGAATGAAAGACACGGGAAGGCGAGAGATTTATTTCCAATCTGGTTTGGGGCGAATATGAATATTACAACCCTTGTGTCTGGGGCATTGCCAATTATGTTGGGACTTAACCTCTTCTGGAGTATCGTTGCGATTATTATCGGCGCCCTTATTGGTGCTATTTTCATGGCATCCCATTCTGTGCAGGGACCAAGGCTGGGAATCCCGCAAATGATTCAGAGCAGGGCGCAATTTGGAGTAATTGGGGCGATTATTCCTTTATTTCTCGTCATGTTTATCTACCTTGGCTTCTTTGCAAGCAATACTTTGCTGGCTGCCCAAACGATTGGCGATATTCTTCCGATTGGACAAACGTGGAACATTATCTTTATTGGGGCGATCTGTTTTGTTGTCGCTTTATATGGATACGACTTAATCCATAAAGTACAAAAGTGGTTCTCAGCGGCTTCATTGGTGCTATTTTTAATCATGACGGTTATCGTATTTCTATTACCAGTACCTGCCGAGCAATGGGTGCCTTCTGAATTTAACTTATCGGCGTTCCTGCTCTCCGTCAGTATCGCTGTAACGTGGCAATTATCGTATGCCCCCTATGTGGCCGACTATTCCCGCTATCTTCCTACCAATACACCACCAAAACAAACCTTTTGGTATAGCTATTCGGGCACAGTGATTGGCGCGGTATGGATGATGGCTTTAGGAGCTGTCTTAACTATTGCAATCCCCAATTTCGCTGACAATACCGGTGGAAATTTAGCCAGTCTATTTGGAAGCTTTGCAATTATCATGTTTGTCTTGATTATCTTTGGCCAGTTGGCAATCAACGTGTTTAACCTGTACGGCGCATTTATGTCTTCCATTACAACTATTGAACCGTTTTTTAAATTCAGAGTTACGCCAAAGGTTCGCTTTGCCTTTCTGCTTGTGATCACAATAGTTGCCACAGGGTTATGTATCCTTGGACAAGGGAATTTCTTAGACTTTTTCTTAACCTTTATATTCTTTATGAGCTATTTCTTAATCCCATGGACATCTATTAACCTAGTGGATTATTATGTCTTGCGTTCAGGCGAATACAGCGTCAAAGACATCTTTGACCTTAACGGCAAATATGGTAAGGTCAACTGGATCGCATCGTTTGCATTTGTTGCATCCATCGTTGCTGAAATCCCATTTGTAAACGCTTCATTTTATGTGGGCCCGATTGCCATTCTGCTTGATGGGGCAGACTTAGCCTGGGCTGTAGGGCTTTTCTTACCGGCTGCTCTTTATTACTTCCCCATGAAGCGTAAGTTGACTCGTTCCGATGCATCTCTGGAAGCAAATGTATTAGGGGGAATGAACGAGGTGGAAGAAGTTTAAAAAGAAAGAGTGCCAGGCACCAGCCAGTAATCTGGAAGGTGCCTGGCACTTTTTCTTGGTCGAAGGATCAAAGGAGTTAGAATTGAAGGAATGGAAGATTCTGCTGAAGGAATAATGGGGAATAAAAAACTCACTTTCCTTCCCCGTGGGCTAACCGACTACTTCACTCAAAAAAGCCTATAAAATCAACCAAATTGCAAAAAACGCCTTCAAAAATGATTTTTGAAGGCGTTTTTTGACGTTTTGCTCTAAAAATCCCCTCCAAAAATGAAAAATGGAGATTCGCTTTACCCGGCCATGCTCGCTATCGTAGAGGTACAGAGACGCGGGCTTTCAAAGGAGAAGGGGATGAATAGTGTCATAAAATATTCAGATTCAATTGAAAAACATATGACCATTTTCTTTATTTAACTATAAATAAGTAATGAAGGATTTTAATTAAAAGAAAGGCAGTGGTTGAAGATGGCAAAGTTTAGAATGGTACGTACAGATTTTTGGAAAAATCCGATTGTTTCAGAAGAGATGACCCCGGAGGATAAGTATTTTTACCTATATTTGCTTACAAATCCGCAAACTACTCAAATTGGAATCTACAAAATTACCAAAAAACAAATGGCTTTTGATTTGGGCTATTCGATTGAGAGTGTTCATTCGTTAATGGAACGATTTATCTCGCATCACAAGTTAATCCGTTACAATCCGGAAACGAGAGAGCTGGCGATGAAAAACTGGGGGAAGTACAACCTCGATAGAGGCGGGAAACCAATGCTGGATTGTATTTTTTCCGAGTTAAAAGATGTCGAGGATCTCTCACTTATTCTATATGTTTCCGAAGCGATTCAAAAACAGGAAATTCGCAGTCTATTTGAATCGTTTTGTCAACAAGAAGAAATGATTTACGGCAACGAAGTGAGTGGCCGTGAAGAAAAAAATACATATCGAGAACCTGAATGTGGAGAGCTTGACGACACGTTGACGCATCGTGATACGAAAGGGTGGCAAGAAGAAGAAAATAAAAATAAAAAAGAAAATAAAATACAACAACAAGAACAAAAAGCTTTCCATCCAATTAGTGATAGCGATCAAGATATCGAGAATCCATTACTGAAAAATCAAAAAGATGTGAAAGAAATTGTTGAGTTTTGGGACAACAATGGATTTGGTTTTTCGAACGTGAATGCTAAACAACAGTTATTATCTTGGTTGGATGATTCTAGCTTTTTACAGCCGAAAGACGTGATATTAAAAGCGATGAAAATTGCCTGCGCAAATAACAAGCGAAGGCTGAGTTATGTGGTTGGGATTCTGAAAAACTGGGTTAATGACTCCTTACTGACCGTAGAAGAAATCGATTCCTTTTATGAGAGTCAAAATTGCGCACCGAAGCATAGGCAATCAACCGAACCGTTTAAAGCGGGAAGAGATATTCCAAGTGGATTTGAACTCGACCTTACGGCAGGTGAAGAGGATTGAGTATTGCGGAAAAAGCGTTTTTAGGAAGCTTGATGAAGGCGGAGTACTTACTCAAGGACACAGTGGTTAAACCTGAGCAACTGGAAAGCACTCGGCATAAAGAAGTCATGAGAAGAATGGTGGAGTTAACACGAGCGGGCAAGAATATCGATTTGATCACATTGTCAACCCTATCCGACCTCGAGTCATTAGGGGGAATGTCGTACCTTGCTGAACTGTTATCGTTTGCGGATCCTGAGAAGTTTGACGGAATGGAGAAGCTCATTCTTGATCTGTGGAAGGAACGGGAAAAGAGAAATATCTTAACAGTTGCAGCCATGAATGATTGGGAAATTGCCAAAGTCATTGCCGAATTGGATAAAATAAACCAAATGAAGATGGATGATCACACGCCATTACAACAGGCGTTGGCAGATATCTATGAGGCACCCTGGGAAGATCAAATACGCCAGAAATTTGCAACAACAGGTATCAAAAAGCTCGATGATATGACGGGTGGCTTTCAGGGCGGAGAAGTGACGATTCTAGCGGCAAGACCATCGATGGGAAAAACCGACGTGATGCTTCATTTTGCCAAAATGTCAGGTTGGGCAGGGTTTCTGCCACTTGTGTTTTCCTTAGAAATGCCTGAAAAGTTGATTACTTCACGATTAATGGCTTCAACCGGGGGATTTAACCGCGCCAAAATGCGGGATCCAAAACGAATGCTAACTCAAAATCAAAAGAATAAATGGTCGGATGTGATTGGTGACCTTAGTGAAACCCATATGCAAATTTTTGATGGGGCCGGACAAACGATTGCCGAAATGAGAGCGAAAACGCGAAAAATGATGAGCCAATTTCCATACAAGAAGCCGATTATTTTTATCGATTACTTAACACTGATCCGTTCAGGCGAATTTTATGGGGGAAATTCCCATTTGCAAGTAACGGAAATATCCAGATCACTCAAAACGATGGCGAAGGATTTTGATTGCCCCGTCATTTGTTTGGCGCAGCTCAATCGATCGGTGGAATCACGTGCCAATAAACGACCAATGATGTCTGATATTCGGGAATCGGGAAGTGTTGAACAGGATGCCGATGTCATTTTGTTCTTGTATCGTGAAGCTTATTATGACAAGGAATCTGAAGACCATTCCCTTGAAATCATTGTCTCGAAAAACCGAAATGGTCCAGTTGGAACCATCGCAGTGAATTACAACGAGCATACAGGGTTGATTGAGGATAAAAAGGAACAGAACCTTGCACAAGTATAACCTTCAATTGGCACTTTAAGAACGAAGTCCACGGATGATAAAAAAATCTAATATCGAGGTGTTATCAAATGTTAGTGGAAGATGTTTACCGGGATAGTTTAAAATATGAAGAATCTGCATTGGCACATTACCTCTACTATCTATTAGCAGAAAAGAAAATTTCATTAGATGACGACATATCTAAAATAGACTTAAACCAAGTAGATCATCAGAAAGTTGCAAAAATGATTCAAACCAATGTGTTAGGATTTCAAAAGATTTACATCTACTCATTGAAGATGGACCAGAAGAATTTTGTCTTTATCTTTGCTGGCAGTGAGCATGAGGCAATACAATTCTATATCAAAACATTTCAGCAAGTCCCACTGAACTGTCACGAATATTCGCTAGATTACCAGCTCTCTAGAGGGAATGATGTGATTTCGTTCCGGGACATGAGGAAGGAATTCACTACTATTCCAGCAATAGCTGGGTATTTTAAGAGGGAGAGATGACACTCCACAGGCATAAATGCGGTGGCTCTAGCGCCTATCGGGTCAGACTCCCATAGTACTCGATGGATGTGAAGAAAAAAGTTGAAATAATAAAAACGAAGTGCCAGGAATCAGTGGGTTTGGAAGATGCTGTTTTATGGATATATACAAAATACAATATGAGCTTTCAGTAAAAAGAGCATATTTCCAAAAATGAAGGAGACATTAAAGGAGACCAAATATCCCAAAATAGATCAAAAAATATAGAAAAAACTGACCCAATAGAGTCGTCATTCAACGATCTTTTGAGTCAGTTTTTTTATGATTCATTTTGCTTATTGACCAGAATTGCTATCTTCTTCAGTTTGTGACCCATCATTTTGGGTGCTGTCGTCTGTTTCTTCTGTGTTGGGATCATCTGTTTTTGAAGCATTTGAACACGCAGTTGCAGCTCCGAGTAACATGAATGCGGACATCAAAGCAAATAACCATTTTTTGAAAGACTTCATTTTTATTCCTCCTTGAATGTTGCATTTTGTAGTACAGTCTCATCATACAGGCTATCAAGGATAAAAGAAGGCAATTATCCATTTCTTAACACAACTTAAAGTTATCGAAATATTCCTTTAATAGTTCATATTCAAAATTTACATATATTTCATGATAACTACTTCTTTATACCTTTGACACGTTGCCACGCCTATTTAATGGTTGTCATTTTCATTATTTGTAGTGCAGACGTTTTAACAAACAAAAGAGCAGTTACTTATTATTTGCCTTGGATTTTTCCTTGGGTTTATTTTGCTCTTCAATTATTATGAATTGAATATCATCACTTATTTTCTTCTCATGCTGGTTCTTCAATGTGAGTGCTGCCGCCTTCCCGTCACTGGGCGATCCATCCGAAAAATCCATAGGAAATAGCGAGAAAAACATCATATAAAATGAAAAATAGACAAACTGATACCAAAAAACTGAATTATCTAGAATTCCTTGAGAAATGAGGGTATTTACCAGAAATTACCTACCAGATTGAATAAAGACCCGCCAAGGAAAATTAAAGTGTTCGTAACACGGGTATCATGCCTTAACGATTTATACGCACAAGCTCCATTCCAAAAGTAGTATCTTCTTACTTCAATATTCCAAAAGGAAAATAGCCTTTTCCCGCTTCCGATTGTAATTTTTTTCTCGGATCCCCCGAAAAGCGTAACGAAAAAAATATGTCCGCTTAAATGGATAAGAGTAACAATAGGCAGGATCAAGAAAAAAGAGATTAGAAATTTTATAATGTCAGCCAATCCAAACATGCAATCCCCCTAAAAATGTAGAATAGGTCAACTCGTTCGAGTGTGTAAAGCTTCATAAATTATGTACCCTGTAGACAAAGAACCTAACTGAAAAAAAATGACAGTATAAGAGGAAAGCTAGATACATAGATATTTCTTATCCTTCAAGCCAGATGAAAACCTCTGCCTGATGTATTAGCGGGACAAGTGGTAGCCAACGTTAAGACAAAAGGTTTTTAAAGTATACTTAGTCGAAACCCCTAACTTTAGTTAAGATTTACTAACGGGATTGAGAAGAGGTAAATCAGGATGATGATAGATAAAGACGACGAGTTTTTGGTAGCGATATCACCAGTCCATCTCATTGACAAATCACTCATAAGTTACGGATCAAGCATTAAAGGGGCACTCTATAGCTCCACTCAGCTGCTTGGTGAAAATCGTCGTATTTATCCAAATTAAATAGATGCTTCATTAGACATCTGGCTGTTTCCAACAAAGTCATACAAGAATGAAACTTGCATCTGGTTTGCACTTAATCATGTGAAGGGGTCACAACAACTTGGGCTTAAATTTACAAAAGTATTCCTAAGTTATGGACATACGACTGAAATTATCATGAGGGAATCAGCATTTCGGGAAAAACGCCTAAATGCAGAAATATAAAAAGAAAAGATCACAACCAACACTAAAAACTCAATGAGCTTTGAGGTCGAACCTAAGATTGGGTTTATAATTACGGAGGAAAAAGGCAGGTATAAATGTAGAGCTAGAAAAAAAGAGAAGGTTTAAATGAATTGTCAGACGAGAAGGGAATTGGCTAAAGGGAAATAAACTTTCCATTTAAAGAAAACTGATAAATCTTGTTCTAGGGTCAGACTCCTTGCCGGGAGTCTGACCCTATCAATAAAAGATTGGATAGGCAATTTTTTGAATTTAAAGGGTTAGTTCCGGACTTTAATCTTATCAATCCAGATTAATAATTTACTGCGACTTTTTTCATACCAATCATTTGTTAAGAGGTACTTTTGACCATTAATATAATAAACATGACTATAATATCTTCCATTTCCTTTGACAAGTCTTTGTTCTATTAGAGATTGCTCGTCATTATATCTTTTAAGCATTGGAAATCTTAGACCTAAAATTTCTTTAGAATATTTACTATCGCATAAATTATGAACAATTTCCTCTGTTAGTAAACCATTATCTATGAATTTTTTAAATTCTACACGGATTAATTTTCCGATTTTTGTGGTTGAATTATTTTTACTATCATTATCAACCTTCCGCTCAGTATTTATTGACGGTTCTTTAAGTAAAGATGGTTGGCACATTTGATCGCTTTGCATGAGAAGCTTAGAGGGATCAATAGTTGCCTTTGTTAACTCTTCTACTGGTTCAAAGACAAACTCTTTAAAATTATCATTTGTAATGAGTTCGAAAGTAAAATCATATCCCATTGATTCAAAAATATTAGTTAATCCTTTTAAAGCATTAACTATAGCTTCATATAAATTTTTATGTATTTTGGGTTCTGCAAATATGATCTTGGCATTGGAAGTATTGAAATATCCAATGGTTATTAATGCTGTTCTTATCATCTTTTTGATAATTTCTTCTAAGGGACCCAAAGCACTTCCAGAATCGAATGCACTCTTATCAACGGTTATTGAAACTCCATACATATTGGAAACATTTGAGTTTATTTTTAAACCAAGGACATCTATATTTCCCTGCTGTAAAAATAGGAGAGGGGTACTAGCATTTTCATAAAAATTCAAATTATAATTTTTCAAGAAGAACTTTCCTGTAATTTCCATCAACTTTATTATATTGTCCACACTTTGTAATTCCCAGGAATTAATTGCCGCATTCCAATTTGTTTGTGTGATTTGACAATTTTCAATATGTTTTAACCAAGAAACCATTAATGATTCAGTACTAGTCATCTCAATCCCTCATCTCCAAATAACTTATATTATTAATTTACCATATTATATAGTTTTTTCATTAGATGAGTTACCAAAGAACTAGAAACTGTACAGATTTAATATATTATTATGCATTATTTTGGTAAAATAAGATTATTAAGAAAACTTGAAGGTAGTGGGTATTTTTGCTACAACAGTTGGTAATTGGATATTTAAGTACATTGAAAGAAATACATACGTTAGGTAATGGTTCAATAAATAAAATAATTTCAGTTGGCAAAGATGGGTTCTACGTTGAAACCGAATCATCAAAAGCTAAATTTCAGGAAGGTGAGAAAAAGCACCCTTATGAATTGCTTCCTGAATCTTATCTTTTTGAGGTTTGGAAACTATTAAGTGAATTGAGAAAGATTCATCCTGCTGATCTAAAAATATCTAGGGGGCGTTCATCATTCTTGCTAGCGTTGTATTCAAAATTGCCCTTTGTTCAGGTGACGATCAAGGCTGGGAAATCAGCTATTGAATTGAAAGAGTACTATGTTAGTGAATTACCTGAATCAAATATACCTAACGTACTAGATTTCCTAGAAGAAGTAGCGCAAGGAAAGATACATCCGCAATCGTTAACACGACAAATCGAGGATAAAAACTTACAACGGGTGAAATCTAGTCAAAGACAAGGTTTGCGTCTCCTTGGATTTATAGATGACAGTTTCACTGTAAACACATGGTTCATCGATAAATACTGTCAATCTGAGGTTAAAAAGATCCTGCTAAAGAACCAAATGATGAAGCTTCCCTATTTCTCAATGGTTCAAACGCTTCTTTCAGCTCCTATTTCCTTAAACATGATTGAGAAAACAAAGGCCATCAATGAGCTAGGGCTGCTTGTTGTTCGCAATCCAATCGGGGGCAATTTAATGAAGGAATCCGTTGGAGAGAAGCTTTCAAGAAATACTATTTCGTGGCTGAAATATGTCAATACTCCCGATGGAGAGGTAAGGTCAAATTCGATTTCAATGGAAAAAGGAGTGATGGAAATGAAAATGATGAATAAGGATAGACCTGGAATATGTTACAGCAATATCAGTTTAATAAAAAAGGCTCTATTACAGAACACAGAAAATGTTTTGCCCTATCCTGAAGTCTTGCTTTATGTGAAAAAGAACTGGATGGACCTGAGCTCTACTTCTGATGAAATAAAAGAAATAGTAGATTTGGCACTTAATGCACCAAAATCGTATTTCTATGAAGTTGAAGACGGCTTATGGGGGATTAAAGATAAAACTGATGACAGGCTTAATCACATATATCAATATATGAACCCTCGAAAAATACCATTAAAAATATCAGACATGAAATATAGACTAAAAGTTTATGAGTCTGATGATATTGTGCGTCAAATGTTGTTAAGTGATATTAGATTTTCTCAAATTGAAAACACTCTTTACTGGGTACTATCCGAATGGGTCATTATAAATAACCTTGTCTATGATTATATTTTAAATAATGAACTTGTCGGTATTGAGAGGGAAACGGTGATGGAGAGGGTTGTCCACCTGAATAAACTGGACAAAGGAAAGGTAATTTTTCTTCCCCAATTTGATGACCGTTTTTCTGTTTACGGAAATAGGATTGAAATAAAACTAAAAGTGGAAATAAATCAGAATAATAAAGAAAATCAGGAATTGGAAATTCCTGTCGAAATAAATGAAGAGATTGGCAGATTAAGTTATAAGATTATTAATTATATAAAAGAAAGTCAGAAAGAAGTTACCACTAATCAGATTCTTTTACATGTTTTTTGTGTTACTCAGAACGAACTTTCTTTCTCCATTTATAGTGAAGCTATGAAAGATCTATTAGAAGTTATACCAGAAATAAAACAAATAGAAGACCATAAATGGAAGTATAGTGAAGAAGTTTCTGATTTACATTTAGAAAAAGAAAACAACGAAAATGTGTATTATGCAGTAAGGAACTCTTTACCAACGATCGAAAATGTTAAAGAATTAACGACATTCGCTAAACAATCTTCTAACCAAATATATAATTTAGCGGTTAGTCGTAATGAAGTACAAACTGATGGCAGAATGTACGCATACCACACCGTTTCCTACTTTGACCGGGTTAAGGGTTATTTTAATATCCCTAAGGTGCTTACAGAAATGTCCGTTTTATTTAGGCAAAATAACCATGGGAAAGTAATGATTCAGCACGACGATTTCCGTTACGAATGGTTTTGGGAAATGAAAGAAGATAAGTATTTCTTCTTTGGCGATGGCGTTATGGACTTTTTTGCTGACTATCTGATTGAGCCAGGTCATAAATTACGATTTGAAATCGATAAGCAGATTCTGTTTTTAATACGTGTCCATATTGTAGGATTTGATGAACGTTATGCTTTTGAGCAACAGAGATATTTAGATATCGGCCGGCTGGTGGAAGAAAGCAAATCCATAAACAAGTCAATTTTTAGTCTTATGTGTGAGACATTGGCCATTCATCCTTCAGGTATGCACTGGTCTGTATTACAAGATAAAATCTCTGAAAAGCGCTCTACTACCAAAAATACGATAACGAACCTGCTCAGCAGAAATGAATGTTTCGAGCAAGTTCAAGGTAAAAAGGGTTACTGGAGATTAAATATTAGTAAGTTATCAAGATATTATATTAATGATGAAAATCAAGAAATGATAGAACCAGTTGAATTAGGAATAGAGCTTGGATCAGTTGAAAAAGGCCTGAATGAAAGCTTGAAAATCGAGCCAAAAGAAGAACCGTGTGATAGTAATGATCAAGAAAAGGAAGCAGAACAGGAAAATATGATTGAATTAACTGACTTGCAACAACTAGATACACAAATATTAATACAACAAATTGAGAGCACCCTTCTAGAAGTGTCTCAAGAAGAAGTAAAATTTAAAGAGAGCATTTCTAAAAAGGTTCAGGAAAGCTTTGATCAAGGGAACATCACAGCTATAGAGGAGTTATACAAAAGGGTTGAGCCAAACATCATCTTCTTTAATAAAGTAAGAGAAGTAGTCAATCAACAGGAGAGGAAGAGTGAAGAATGAACCAAGAATCATCCTCCAATCAAGATTTTCAATGGAATGAAACCGTTCACAGGTACAAAGTAAAGTTAAGAAATTATCTAGAAGTATTGAACACCAAACAAAGTGATTGTGAATATGAACTTCATCAGTTAGTAACCAATATATCGATTAAATTTTCGGAACGTAAACATCGTACGCTGGAGCTGATGGAGGAGCAGGAAAAGATTAAACAGTTAAAAGATAATTTAGAAACAATCTTATTGGATAAAGGTGATACAGTATGACTGTACTAACGAGAAGGAACTTTCAAACTTCGGAAATAAAGAAAATGGTAAACCCAAATCCAACCATTCTTCGACAGTTAGAAGAATTGGAAATACTATTATCTGATTTAAATCTTTATGATGAAGTAAAAGAACTATTCGGCAGCCCTTATTGTCAGCTGGTTTACAAAAAAGATGGAGAAGAAATTTTTGTGATCGGTCTCAATAAATCAAACAGCTATTTCAAGCTTTCTGGTTACAAATGGGACCCTACGCCTTTTTTGAAGCTTCCGATCCAAAAGGAGTTTTCAATTGAAAAGACACTTTCTTGGAAACTATCGGATTTAGAGATGGTTGAGCCTTCAAAGTTAGAAAATGCTGTTAAAGAGTCGATTAATAACTCGAAGGATCTTGTACAGTTAATGAGATATATATTGGTTGTTATCAGTGCATATGTAAGCAAAGCTTCATTTTTAAATGAAGATGCCAATAAACTGAAATCCCTCGTGCTGGAACATTTTTGGAAAGGTGAAATAAACGTCATTTCGGAACTCTCTGAACAAAGCAAGCTATCAAAGAGGGATCATTTTAATGCTTTTATAATAAAGTGGCAGGAACAGTTACAGTATAAATGCACCATAGATACTCATTATTTTTCAAATGAGATGGATATAGACCGTTTACAATTAATGAATCTAATCAAAACCATTCAAGTTTATTTTAATCAGTCCGTGAATAAATATATACATTCAATAAAAAACTTGTGGTTTGATGCGGACCTGATTCAAGATGAAGAGAAGTTCTATGAAAAGGTTAAGGAAATTAGGTCAAAGATTCTTATTGCTCAAGAATACCTTAATGACATGGAAGTTCTTTTAAATGAAGAAGAGTCAGAGCGCGAGCGGCAGGTAGAAGGCAGTCGGTCAGCTGAAAGTCAAAATGATTCTGAGCCGAATACTCTTTCACAGTTTTTGTATGAACAAGCAGGCAATTCAACTCCGTTTTTAAATAAAGAGGATATATTTACGGGTAATCCTACTTTAGTTATAAATGAAGATATCCTTGATAAGCTGGCAGGCTCCATATCAAATGGGAACAAAAATAAGAAAGAATATAGTAATCTAATAAGAATTATTTTTAATAAAAGTCTTACAAAAGGCTTTACAGTACGAGAAATTGTCCGGACCTTTTTCATAAGCAAATATGATAACGAGAGTGAACGAAAAGACTTCGAGCAGCGATATGATGTGAAACGACTCTTCGTAAAATCGGTGCTGGAAAATGTCTTTGAAATATTAATGGACAAGCTGAAGGAATTAAATATTATTAAAGAAGAACTTTCCGTGATACAGTCAAAGCAGCAGAAAAAAATGAGCTTTAACCTTAACTTTCAGATCTATGATAAATATTAATCCTTTTTTTATAACATATTTTAAAGGAGCAGGCCATGAAACCAGGACCAAAGTCTGTTTATCATTTTCTACTAACAAAAGAAGAGAAAAAAGCTCCTGTAGCAGAAATTATTGAAAAACTGCCTATGCTTTATGTAAAAATAGATCAGCTTCAACGATGGCCAAAACAACTATGTTTGAGCATCAAGTAAAAAGAATTTAAGGTATGTCTTTAAAGATAGGTCTTTTTGCTGAAAAGTCTAATTTATTGTACCCAATTGGGATTGATAATTTAAAGAGTTTAATCGGTTTATACTCAACAAACATTTATAGAGAAATTTTTTAAAAAATGTTATAATATATATTCTATAAGTTTGTAGGAGAGAAGTCCTTATGATAGTAGTAGATTTATTTTCAGGTGCAGGTGGCTTAAGTGAGGGCTTTCACCAAGAAGGCTATAAAATTGTAGCTCAAGTTGAGAAAGAGAAATGGGCTTGTGAGACGTTGAAAACAAGAATGTCTTATCATTTCTTAAAAAATAATAATGACCTTGATCTATATGGAACATACTTACGATCGGTTAAAGACTATAAACATCTTGAACAATCAAGAGAAGTTATTTTTAAGAAATATCCGCATCTAAAAGAAAGATTTGGGTATGAAATATTAAATAAAAAATTTGGCAATCCACAAAATGATGAAAACGCCACATCATTAAAGGATATTCAAAAAATGATTGAGAATGCTCTTATTTATAATGGGGAGAATTCAGTAGATTTAATTATTGGTGGTCCACCATGCCAAGCATATTCGTTAGTAGGAAGAGGGAGAATGAAAGAGAGTGCTGAAAAAGATTCTCGCAATTATCTATTCTATTATTACTTAAACTTAGTAAAGGAATACAAACCAAAAGCATTTATTTTTGAAAATGTCCCTGGTATTTTAACGGCAAAAAAAGGAAAAGTGTTTGAAAAGATAAAGGAAGAGTTTGAGAATATTGGATATAAAATTGTTTCTGGTGAAACCGAAATAGACAAAGAAAACGTACTTGATTTTGCTGATTTTGGAACACCACAAAAAAGAAAACGAGTTATATTATTTGGATATAAGAATAACTTTAACTTAGTATATCCAGACTTTGGTAAGCATAAGTATGAGTGGGATCATCAATTAGTAACGAAAAATGTTATTAGTGACCTAAGAAATTTACAACCTGGTGAGGGAGACGATCACTTACTTGTTGACTATATCGAAAAGGACCAAAGTGAATTAAAGAGTTATCAAATGTTCATGAGAAAAAATAGCTTTGGTATTACTAATCATAAGTCCAGAACTATCCAACCAAGAGATAGAAAAATATATGAGCTTTCTATTAAATTAGCTCTAAACGGAGAACAATTAAAATATTCTGATCTACCACATGAGTTAAAGACGCATAAAAATGAAACTGCATTTTTAGATCGTTTTAAAGTACATGCGTGGGACAAGTTACCACATACTGTTGTCGCACATATTTCAAAAGACGGACACTATAATATACATCCTGATATTGAGCAAAGCCGATCTCTCACAGTTAGAGAAGCTGCCCGAATACAAAGTTTTCCTGATAACTATTATTTTGAAGGTCCTCGAACAGCACAATTTGTACAAGTGGGGAATGCTGTACCACCAATAATGTCTTCTGTAATAGCAAAATCATTAAAAGATATATTGTAAAAAACCAGAGTCGTTTGATTCTGGTTTTTAGCTTAGCTTGTACTTCACCATTGCTTCATTTTGTATCAATGATCGAAATTGTCTCCACATTATTTGGGATAGTTCATGATTCTCAACCAGTACTCCTGTCTCAATATTTTTTCGGAAACCGTGAAATGTGAAATTGGCAGAAGTAATTAACGTTTTTCGTTGATCAACCATTATCAATTTTGAATGTAAACTAGCCCATTCATTCTCATTTCCTTTCCAAGAATAAAGACTTGGTTTGAAAAGATCGTTGGGCCAAAGATTTAAAATACGATCTAAATTTTGTTCGTTTTTGTGGTAAATAATTTCAATTCGACAACCACGCCGTGCTGCTGCAATAACTTCATCAAAAATAACCTTAAGATATTCCGATTCCAAAGAGAATGTATAACCTACTATTAATATCTCATATTGTGCTGTTTGAAATAAACGTTGAACAGTTTCATATGTTCGGTGAACGATAGGACTCTCGTCAAAACTAGGACCAGTCCAGACGGGTAATACAACAGGTTCCGTTTTCTTTCTTCTTTTGAACATACCGATAGCTACTTTTGCTGAAAGTGCTAAATTAATGGCTGTAATAGATTGGCTTCTTGCAACATTCAGGATATCAAAACACAAATAAGCTAAATCATATGGATAGTCAAGCTGGTGAACAAGTAATTGGATATTATCAATTACTTGTTCACCATAGGATTCCAAAATGCTAATAAAATCTTCTATAGTACCTGTGTTTTTAGACATGAATGCGTCTACAAAACTAACGATTTTGACATCTAAATTAGACATTAAAGAATTCTCTCTTCAGTTCAGACACAGTTGAAACAAGTGTTGATCTGTCTAAATATCGATTTGATTTTTCACAAGATGTTTCTGAAATAAGAAGGCAACTATGACAAGCAGCGCCGTTGATGTCCTGTAATTGGTTTGGATCATGTTCCGAGCAAAGAGGGTCACCAGAGCAATATCCTGCAGCAGCAAGAGATCTAGCCAAAATGGATTCAAATTTTGTTGTTCCACCTAGTTCAACTAAACCTCCAAGACTTCCCTCTGAATCGACTGTTGAAGTATAAATTAAAATCCCAGCCATCCCTTTTTCTGCATTAGAATAAATTCTCTCTTTCAATGCAGAAGAAGAGTAGCCTGAATGAAGGCAAAGTTCTCTAATTAGGGCATGAGAAAGCGAGTGCAATAAAACATATCGTAATCCAGGAAATGGAGGTATTTCTTCTTCTGGTACTCTCCGATCCAAGAAAGATCTAATATGTGCTTGTTCGAGATTCTGTTCATATTTCTCATTTTTGCTAACCCATTTTTTAAGAGCAGCTTCATTAAGTGAAAGAAATATCCCTTCACCATAAGATTCGACTCCTGGTAACCAATCCAATTTTGTGTCACTTAATGGTGCAAGTTGAGAGGTCTCAGATGGTTCATCTTCACCATTTTCCCTAGATAATAGAGAAGTTGCATCAGGAAGAGGATTGATCCTTGTAAATCCTTTTAATACCATTACCTCTTTTAACCGTTTAACTCTAATAAGCTTAGAAAGTAATTGGTCAAATCGTGGGGGAGTAGATTGTATTTCAACTTCAAAATCAGGTTCACTAAAATCATTTACACCTGAAGTAATCGCGTCCCATTCAGGTGAAAGTAAGTCCTCATCAGTTGAATTATTATTTTTTATTCTCTGCGCTATATTCCAAAGGATCTCAGAATCATGATCTTTAAGATTAACATTCATTCCTGCAAAGAGAGTGAACATATCTTTATTATTCATTAATTTCTCATTGTTAATATCTATTTCTCTAAGAACTAATGCTTCTAGTACTTGAGAGGGGTTTGATCTACTTGGAATAACTATTGAACTATCAAGTATTGAAAAGTATAAATTTGAAGCGCCTCTAAGTAATAATTTAGTATCCTCATCACAAGGCTCATCATCCTTATTTTTTAAACCTAGCCAAGGTCGTCTACCTTTACATTTTCCAAGAAGTTTTTCATTTTTAAATGCATCTCCCATAGTACGTTCAATCTCACAAGTTTCACAGCTAACAACTAAATCAGAAATAGAACCACTTTTCCCGCGATCCTCTAAATATAGTTTACATTTTTTATAGTTAAACTCTTTTTTATGAGATGAATGTAGAAAAAATCCCCAAGGAAAGTCATCAATATGGCCATTTTTACAGGCTGTCAAGAATCTAACAGGGTGAACTTTGATCTTTTTACATGATTCATCTTGCCCTCTTTTTTGGTAATTCTGACAGTAGAGTACACCATCATCATCCGTAAAATCCAAGCTCCGACCAAGTTTTCGGCAATTTGGACAAACATAAAACTCTGGAAAAGGATAAGCAGGAAGTGTACCGATGCCATCACTTTCACTTGGCATCGGGATTGATTTAATTTTGTTAATTCTCAACTTCTTTTTTAAACGAGGTTCATCAATATCTTGGGAATAGCGTAACATCACATTCCGATCCCATTTATCGATTCCACCCATAATAACTGAAAAGTCAGGGAGATCGACAATGGCACCAGGTCCAAAGGTTGTAATAACTTGGCTTGGTCTGACTGTTCCTACTTGCTTATACATAGTTAATCTCTCCTTATATAAATGCCAGCAGCGGCTTCAACATCTCTCATTGAGTTAGGAATTTTAAATTTCCCTGATTCTTTTTGACCGAGTGGATAAAGAAGATTGTTCACATCGTCTTTTTTTCTACCATTATATTGCAATTTACTTTGTTCGATTGCTTCTTCCCACTTGTCAAAAAGCTTTTTTAAATCAGCAATTACATCAATATCAGCCCCGTCCATTTTACGAACCCGTTCCAAAAGGATATCTTGGAGGTCTTCTCTCAAATTAGAGACCTCATTATACATGCCAGGAGCAGAGTTTGGTGTTAAATCAGAAAAGCCTAATCTGGCCATTGATATCATGGCACCAGCAAGGCCTCTGTCTCTGGCACGTGAAGCAAATGGTGTTACACTAATTGGCTCTACATATCGATAAAGAGCAGCATGATAACCATAGAATTCTTCATAGTGTGAAATATCTCGTGGCCGTATCCAATTATAGACTGTCAAAACTAATCCGGGATGTGAACGCCCAACACGGCTTGTTGATTGAATGAATTCAGCTGTCGTTTTAGGTTGTCCCGTGACTACCATCAAGCCTAGTCTTGATACATCTACACCAACAGATATCATATTACTTGCTAGGAGAACATCGACAGGTTTTGTTGATCCTTTTTTATAGAACGGTTGCTCTAATTTCTTTAAAATCTTAGGAATCTCGGAAGAATCAATTCGACTAGTTAATTCTGGAACATCCCTATCGTAATCACGTTTCTTGTACGTGAATTTTGGATCTTCAGCTTCTTTACTAATATTCTCAAGTGTTTTCATACGGCTAGGAACGTCATCTTCGATTAAACGGACAGCACCTCCAAGCTCTCTAAGGGAGTTGTAATATCCAACTAAAGTTTGGTAAGGATCAAGTGATATAGCAGTATATTTATCTTCCATGGTTGTTGTACTAGCAAGTAGGTTTGCATAGGTTCTAAGCACAGCAGTCTTCATACTTCGGCCTGGAGCAAAAATTCCAACATAAATACGACCTGGATGTTCCTTAAGATTTCGCTGTTTTGCAAAGAACGAGTCCTTATGTGAAAGACCAGGGCTTGGGAAGATCTTCGCCTTGCGTGAAAATAAGCCTTTAATTTGTTGATCTGCATTTCGTATGGTTGCGGTTGAGGCAACAATCTTAGGCCCGATTTTTTTTTCATTGATATTAACTGAAGATAAATAATCAATTGCTGTTTCATAAAGGCCTACCATAGTTCCTAATGGACCAGAAATAAGGTGTAATTCATCTTGGATAATGAGATCAGGTGGATGAATTTGTTCCGTATTAGAAATAACTAAATTTCCAGAGACAGCCTTAACATTATCATTTTCTTCCTTACTTGAACCGTATGATATAAACCCCCAATTCGGAACTTCTCCTTTTACCTTACCAAATAGGTTCTGTGTTTCTGGTTTCCATGGCATGCGAGCAAATTTATCAACTGTTCCGATAATCATATCTGGTAACAATCGATATATTTCTTCATCAGTAAGTACGACAGGTATTCCTTCAAGAGAATTAGACATGTTGAATTCACAAGATTTATCTGGGCATGAGATAAATAAACGTCGCTTAACACTATTTGGTTTATATGCTTTTCTAAAGATGCTAGGATTATCTTCATCAACTAAAGTATGACCACACCATGGACATGTCACTAATTGAACAGGCGACCCTTTTGATGGATTTACGGGATTCTTCTTCCTTAGGGCATCGATTGTATCTGCTGCATCAGTATATTTGTTAGGGACACTTTTCTCACCTACCCACAATCCAATCCTAAATGGGGTATTTCCTAAAAGAGCTGTGTCTTTTTTGCGTAAAAATTCACATGCACAAATCATAGCTGCTGCACGTTGGAATTGTTGAATAGTAAGAAGTCGTAATGTATATCGCATGATGACTGATACTCCAACATCAGTTCTTAGTCCTTGGACTTTCTTCATTCGCCGTAATCCTAATGTGAAAGCAGCTAGTCCTAAATAAGCTTCTGTTTTACCACCGCCTGTTGGAAACCATAACAAATCCGCAATATCTCTATCTGATGATTCTGGATTAATCGTGCCCTCAATATTTTGCAAAACAAATGCAATCTGGAATGGGCGCCATTCTGTTTTAATATTATCGGGAGATACTCCTTCAATGGCTGATACAGTTTGGATTCGTTGCTTTGCCATAACTGAATTCATAAAAATAAAAGATTTAAAAGCCGTTTTATCATCACATATTATTTCCAAACCTTTAATAATTCGGGAATATGCTTCAGTACATCTTGCCATATGTTTTTCAGCGGTTTGTTTGTATCTTTCCTCGAAGTTAGGATGACTAATTTCTATTTTACGCTCGTTAATCCATTTAAGATATTCATTACATAATGGAAGAAGGGCTCCTTTTATAGCTTTACCCGAAGTCATTTTTGCAAGTTTTCCCATATCTAGTGTACCGCCTTTGTCCCAATCTGGTGGTATTACCATGGGAATCTCGTAGTATGGAATAACTTTTGTATATAATTTTCCAGCTCTTGTGGTATCTTTACTCACTTGATCCCAGTTAACAGATATACTGTGTCCAACTGCAAACACTGATTCAGTCCTATAAAGTAAATCATTTGATTCAGTATCAGAATCACGATATTCTTCAATCCCAGCAGAAAATGCATTTCTCTCTATGAATGGTTTCTCACCGTCTATTGCCTCAACTATTATTTCGGGTTGGAATACACATTTATGGTCAATTTCATGGTCATCAGGATGCTGTACATCACGGTTGACTAAAAATATACTCACAGCAATTTTTTCTCCATATGGTCTTGCAAGCCATTGGAGAAAAGCTTTTGGAGTTTTCGGTATTTGTTGTTTTGAGCTTTTTCCAAGGTTTTTTGAGAAGTTGATTTCATATTTTTCTAATGTGAAAGATTTTCGTTTCCAATCTCCTTTCTCATCACCAAGGTCCTCGTACATCCCTAGATTAACAGTAACATTTACATTAGGCTTATGACGGTCTATTAAGAAAGATAAACCAATAGCAGAAGGATTCATTGCTTTTGATAAGGGAGCAAGTGTTTCGATCTCCTCACGGTTCGTATCTCTGCCCTCTGAGGTATTGTTTTCATTTTCTTCATTAGCCAGATGTGAATTAATAGGCCAAAGAATGCCCGTTAAATATCTTTGAAGGGGTTTTTGTTTGATAATTTCTTCGGGGTATTCTGGTCCAACTAGTTCAGTAGTCAAACGTTCAAGTAGTTCTTTTCGTACATCAACCTTATCATTAATCATATTGTCGCCCCTTATTAAATTATTACCTATAATAATATCGTAAATTATTAATAAATTGAACTGAAGTATAAAAAATTTGTAATTAATATGGTAAAATAGTTGTACTATAGATTAGTATATAAGGGTGATTGACATAGACAACATCATGAAAAGTCTTAATGAAGAACAAAAAAAAGCTGTAGAGTCAGAATATAAATTTTTACAGGTAGCAGCCGGACCAGGGACTGGTAAGACGTCAACAATAGCTGCAAGAATTTTAAATTTGCAATTTTCTTATGGATTGCAAAAAAACGAAATATTAGCAATCTCCTTTTCTAAATCGGCAAAACAACAATTAATACGTAAAATGCAAGCGTATACAGAAAAGCTTGGATTTGGAAGCGTAATAGAAGTGTTGACGTTTCATAGTTTAGCTCATCGAATTATTCGATACGGTGTACACCACGGGGAATCAAAATTTAAAAAAGGGTTTCAAACTGTTGATACAATGAGTATTTTTCAAAATACCCCATATTTAATTAAAGATTTATGTAGAAAGTATAGGGATAGAGATTTAGTAGGGAAAGCTCTGGCAAAAGCACTAAACATTGTTAGACAAGGGGATCATGTGGATCATACTGTTTATCAGACTTGGATGGAACTAAGAACAAATAAGTTATTTAAAATTGATATAGATGCTTCAGAAAGAGTTATTATTAGTGCCGAAGATTTAATTGAATGTTGGAAACGGTTTGATCGGTTAGAGAAAGAAAAAAATTTGACAGATTTTCAAGGATTAATTAGTGAGTCTATTCAACTATTAAAGAAGCGTTCAGACACCTATGAGATGGTAACTAATGGATTGAGACATATTCTAGTTGATGAATACCAAGATACCTCACTTTCACAAGAGGATCTACTTTTTTCTCTAGCCGGTGATACGAAGGATATTACAGTTGTTGGAGATAAAAACCAGACTATTTATACATTTAATGGATCCAATGAAACTAATCTTGATCGTTTTATTGATCGTTGCAAAAATTTTGAACTTGGAAGCTCAGAAACGATCCAATTAAATAAAAACTATCGATCAACACCTGAAATCATTCAGTTATCGAACTACTTTATTGGAAACGAAGTTATTAAAGCAACTAAGGGGAAATCTTTAGTTAACCCTGTCATTGTTAATGCTCATTCTACTAGACTGGCTAGTTCATATATTGCATCGGAAATACAACTTTTGTGTCGTAAAGAACAATATGAGTATAAGGACGTTTGTATTTTATTTAGAAAAAATTCAGAACATGCTCCACAAGCGGATGACGTAATCAGTGCACTTGAGGAATATGATATACCATACCAATATGTTTTTGTCAAAGTAGAACAAAAATTTGATTTAGAGTCAAGTATCCAAGAGCTTAGCGATAATTATCCCGGGCTTCCACTAGATGAGATTTTATCAATGGTCCAAGCAAAAGGTGATGCCCATACTGATTTGGTAGAATATCTAAAAAACGGAGTTGAGCAAGGTGTTGATGATATTGAGGAGTTGTTAGATTTACTGTTTGAGATAAAAGATGTTTCAGCAGATTATTCAGAAAACAAAGTCACAATTCAGTCAGTTCATTCCTCCAAAGGGCAAGAGTATCCGATTGTATTTATAGTTTATTTAGGTGATCAACATTTTCCACATGGTAGTCATCCAAATATAGAAGAGGAGAAAAGGCTTCTATACGTAGGAATAACAAGATCGATGGAAAAGCTCTATATTCTTGGTCGACATGGTATTCATTTTAATGACTTTTTGGGGAAATGTAGAAATAAAGATACGGAGTATTTAGTTTATAATAGTGATAAAAAAGAAGTATTAGGATCAGAACTTTCTCAAAATGAAGTTATACTTATAAGAGAGACTGATAAGGCATTAAAAAAACAAGATGCAATTCAAAAGAAAAAACTAGAAGATATGATGGCCGATTGGTAGGGGGAAATTAAGTGAACCGTGATAAAGTAATTTTGACAGAAAAACAAGAACAGTGTGTTAGATTTAAACCAGAGGGTTCCTTATTGGTTAGAGGAATACCGGGTAGCGGAAAATCAACAATTCTTCTTGCTAGAGCTCAGTATTTAAGAAAAAATCATCCTAATGAATCGTTAGTAATTCTAACGTTTAGCCGGCCTTTAACAAACTATGTGAAACAGCTCTCTCTCAAAACTGGAGAGGAAGAAATTGAAGCTAAAACTTTTCATCAATGGGCCCAAACTCTTATAAAGGAAACCGATTATCCACATACTCGGTTAAAACTAGGTGCCGATCGAGAGGAAGTTGTTAGATTTGCAATAAATATTATAAAAAAAAATAGTGCAAATGCATTGTTTCCAAATATGAATGTGAAAAAGAATGAACAAGTTGCTCTTGTAAAGTTTCTTTCTGATGAAATTGAATGGATTAAAGGAAGCGATATAAAAAGTAGAACTGAATACATGGACATTAAGCGGTCTGGTCGAGGGACAAAAGTTCGTGTGACGAAACAACATCGAGACACAATATATGATGTATTAGAGAAATACAATGAGTTATTGAAAAATCATCGACTTCATCAGGGGATCGATAGTGAAGATTTAGCTAGAATTATTATTGAAAAAATTGATCAAATACCTCAAAGTGTATTAACTGATCATATACTAGTTGATGAGGCACAGGATTTACATTCGATTCAATTACGGTCTATTAATATAGTAGCTCAAAAAAGTTTAACAATTGGTGCGGATAAAGGTCAGCAAATTTTTCGACGTACCTTTACTTGGAAAAAAGCTGGGATTGAAGTTCTTGGAAATCGGAGTAGGTTTTTGGATGAAACATTTCGTTCTACTAAACAGATTGTGAGATTAGCTAATAATTTTCAAGAGAATGATCATCTTTTTACTATAGATGAAGAATACATTAAAGCGAAAGAGCCAGAAATAGAAGGGAAAATCCCTGAATTATTTCTTTGTGATAATAAGACTGAGGAAACTGAGTATATCCTATATCATATCAAAAACCTACGTGCTTCTTTTCCAGAAGATACAATTGGTGTTATTATCAATTTTAATTGGGAAATCGATAGTTTTAAAACAAAAATTACAGATGAAGGGATACCAGTTTTTAATTTACGGGATGGCGAATCCGATATGATTGCTCCAGGTGTGAAATTAATTACATATCAATCCTCTAAGGGACTTGAGTTTGATCACGTAATTGTAACTGGTCTAAAGGAAGGAAAAATTCCATATAAGAATATTCCTCCAGGTGAAGATGAAGAAGAGTTTCTTTCAAGAGAACGAAAAAAATTCTACGTTGCAATGACACGTGCCAAAAAGACACTATTAATGACAGCATCAAAGCCCTATTCACCATTTATTTTTGATTTGGATACCAATTTATATAAGATTGTTAGAAAATAAAAGTAAAAGTAGGACGTTCTTTAGTTTGTTACTTAAAACGTCCTTTATTCAGTATCAATCAACGATATAATTCAATTATAGGTGGAATTATTGTTCATGTATATTTAGATAGGACATACTGTCCTGGTTTCACCCCAGTTTACACTTGATGTTAATGCCTATCAATTGAAGAGAACCTTAGATACTTAATTCAAATAATGGAAGATTTGATTTATTCAACAAGCAATATGGACAGTTTGTAGAATTGAGAGAATGAAAAATTACTATTAAAACTGGTCTTTTAATATTTTTTAGGGATTACTATATGAACTTGCGATAAAAAAGAATAGAGTAAGTAAATAAATCTTCTACATAAAGGCAAATATCGGTTCCGATAATAGTTTTTATTTGGGAAATTTTAAAATTTATAAATATTTAACATTACATTCGGCTACCACTGGAGTGATATATGGAGGAATACACAAAAAGGAGTTTTAATTATTAACAGTCGTACTTAGTTTTATTTTACAAGGCTTGCTTTAACCGAAAATGCACTCGATCCTAGACCACAATATAATCAGTAGGGACTCCGAATGGAAAGATATACACATGGACATACAGTAGTTGCTGCTAACTGGGCGTTGGGGGGAAATCTCTGTTTTTGCCAATGCCTTAGCCAATAAGGGCTATTATACAATAGACCTTTGGAAAACCACTTCGAATAATTATTTAGATTTACACGGCTTCAATGTGTTCATCAGAGGAGGAGCAAATATTCCTTACAAGGCATCCGAGCATGCTACGGATGATCCAATAAGTACATAATGGAAGGAGTAGCTTATTTATTGTTATCATTATTATGCAGAACGCAACAAAATCGTTTGGACTCTATGGAGGTCTATATTGGCTAACGTGCGGTGCCTATTCCAATCATATTAAAGGGAATACAGAGGAGGCATCTTCTCAAGCCATCCATACTGTTACGGGCTGCTATAATTCAATCTTTCTCTGATAATTTTTTTTGCAAGGACCGAGGACAGCTATCTTTACACATTTACAGAATGCAGTTCTTCCATTGATGGTGAAGTTTTGAGAAAAAGATTAATAAGGTGTTAGACAATAATATTTTTGCAAATAGAACTATCCATTAGTAATAAAGAAGATGGCTTTTTAGCTTTTAGAAGTTTTACGGTGGAGAGCGATATAGCGAAAGCTAGTACGATTCGATCGGGGAATTTTATGAGTATAAATTCCCAGCAATATCTTATACTAAGAGGATTTTTAAAACATAAAATTTATTCTCATTGTAAAGTTTTTACTATAATATTAAGATATTAATATGCATTGTTGCGGAAAAACTGAGCTTTTTATCCTTTTTCCTGCTTGAAAATTCTATTTATTTTGAAAATTCGACAAAATATTCAGTAGGGGGTTCTATAATGTCAGGGGATCTTTACTTTAAACCTAAAGCAAGACTTATGAGTCAATTAGGAGATCAATTAATTAAAAATGAGAGCATTGCACTACTTGAGTTGGTGAAAAATGCTTATGATGCTGATGCTCGTACAGTAGAAGTGACTATGAATAATATTGATCAGCCGGAAATCGGTATTATAATAATTGAAGATTCTGGAGAAGGAATGGATTACTCGACAATTAAAAATGTATGGATGGAGTTGGGCACAGATAACAAGAAAAAGAAACTTGAAAAAATGATTAGTGAAAATAAAAGAAGTCCATTGGGTAGATTGCCAATGGGAGAAAAAGGCATTGGTAGGTTTGGAGTACATAAGCTTGGTCAAAAGATACATTTAATAAGTAGAAGAGAGAATTGTAATGAAGTGGTAGTAGACATAGACTGGTTAAAGTTTGACAACTATGACTATCTAGGAGACGTCCCAATAAATATTATAGAACGTATTCCGGAATATTTCGTTGGTGACAAGACTGGCACACGTATAGTTATAACAAATTTAAAATCACAATGGTCACGAGGAAAATTGAGAGAAGTTTATCGATCATTAAATACTTTAAATTCTCCGTTCGAAAGTCTGACTTCATTTGAGATTAAGTTTAATACTAATCATCAAGAGTGGTTAAAAGGATTACTTAAACACGAGGAGATTGCCAATTATGCATTGTTCGAAGCAAATATTAAACTTTCAAAAAGCCAAATTTTACGATATGACTATAGCTTTAATCCCTGGGATTCACTAACAAAACTTGATAATCGAGAAAGCCTCCGAGAAAATATTGAAATGGTGATAGGAGAGGGCCGAGGGAGAAATAAGAAACTAATACCAATCGATTTATCACAACACAATATTGGAGATGTAACTATTAAATTATTGATTTTTGATTTAGATAGTAAAGTATTATCATATGGTGTACCTGATAGAAAGGGTTTAAGAGAATATTTAAAAACTAACGGTGGTATTTTTGTATACAGAGACGGTATAAGGATCTATGAATATGGAGAAAAAGGAAATGATTGGTTAGGGTTGGAAGCAAAAAGGATTAATGCTCCAAGCATATCGTTGAGCAGCAGTATTGTGATTGGAGCGGTATACTTGGATAGAAAAACAAGTTCAGGCTTAGAAGAAAAAACAAATCGAGAAGGGTTTGTTGAAAATCAAGCATTTGAAACATTTAGAAATGCCATTGTTTTTGCTATTGAAAAAATTGAGAGAGAAAGAGCTATTGATAAGGAATTACTCAGGAAATTTTATGGGCATACCAATAAATCTGAGCCAGTAATGGCTGGAATCGAAGATATTAAAAAGAAAATTAGTAAGAAGATAACTGATGATGATCTTCAAAAAGAGTTATATAAATGCTTGGATAATATTGAAAATGATTATAAATATATAAGTGATGTCTATATTAGAAGTGCTACTTCAGGATTAAGTTTAAGTATTGTTGTACATGAATTGCAGAAAATAATAAGTGAATTAGAGCATGCAATAAAGCAAGAAGTAGCCTCTACTCATATTAAAGCGCTAATAAATGACTTAGCAAAAGTTACAGATGGATACGCATCAATAATTAGAAATCAAAAGAAAACCATTGGTGACTTAAAGGATGTATTACGTAATGCACTTTTTAATGTCAAATATAGACTCAGGGTTCATAAAATTGACATAATTGATGATTTTTCTAACTATCAAGGTAATACAAATGTTAAGTGTGTTGAGAATCTAATTCTTGGGACTTTAATGAATCTAATTGACAACTCAATATGGTGGACTGAGTATACAAAAATACCCCAAAAAAAGATTTATTTAGGTATATCTGATGATGCTTTAGAGGGGTATAAGTCAATAGTATTAGCTGATAATGGAAAGGGTTTCACCATACCAACAGAACAAGTAATTAAACCATTTATATCTGATAGACCAGGTGGAATGGGTTTGGGATTGCACTTGGCTAATGAGGTAATGAATTCACACGGTGGAAAATTAATTTTTCCGGACAATGGAGACTTGGAATTGCCTACTGAATTTCAAAATGGTGCGTTAGTAGTTCTTGCATTTAAGGAGGCAATTCAATAATGATTTTACCTAAAAATGGAAGCGTGGTTATTGTGGATGATATGTATAAGGAAGCTCTTCCACTAATCCAAGTACTTTCACAAAATGCTGTACCTGTGTATTATTTTGATGGGAAAAAGAATATGCCCAGTGAACCATTGAAAAATATTAGATTGTTGTTTTTAGACATGAGATATGCTGACGGGGTTGCAAATACTAAAGATACAATTAGTACTTTAATGTCAATAATTGAGTGTATCGTTCACAAGGATAACGGTCCTTATATTATTTTAGTGTGGAGTAAACATGATGGAGAAGATCTAGAGGTATTTAAAGAAGCAGTAAAGAACGATGATGGAATTATCGTTAAACCCCTTACTATTCTTAACTTAGAGAAAAAAGAATGTTTTGAAACTGTCCATAATGTAAATGAAAAAGTCCAAGAATTTTTGGAAGCATTAGATGAAATTGCAGTAACAAACGAAACCGTTGCTAGTAAACTAGAACAATCTACACTAAGGGACTTAAAAAGTTATGCAAGGGAAAGTAATAAAATTCTAAAAAAAGATGGACTTAATATTATACTAAACAAAATTAAAATAGAATTAGATACCTTAGGTTGCTTTAATTTGTTTTTTTTATGGGAGAACATTGTGAATGATGCGTCTGCTGGGATTATTAATAGTATATCTGGAAATTTTCAAATAGAAGAGAATTGGAATGATAATATCAATTCGATACTATATAAAATGGCTGAAGCCAATGCAGGTGCCCCAAACTTAATAGACCAAAAGGGAGAGTTAATTAATGAACTTGTAGTTAAAAATGTGTTATACAGCTTCAATGACATTCTACCAGATGAGATAGGTAATATTTTAAATGGATCTATGTATAACGTTGAAAATATTATAATTAAACAAGAAAAGACGCTATCTCAAATTAAAGAGGGTGGCCTTTTACATCATTTGGAGAAAGATAATAATAAATATGCATATTTCCAGGATGGACAGTTAAAAAAACAATTCAAATCAATATACGACCTTTTTAATAAAGAGCACGATGACAAAGACAGTTGTGTGAATTTAGGCAAAATACATATTGATAGAATTGCATTCATAAATAGTAAACTACTATTACAAACAGTTCTATCAGATTCAATTCAACCTGGTAATGTATATTTACATGATGGTAAGCTTGAGCGGATCGAACTTGTTTTGAATGAAATAATTGATACTAAGAAATATAACCTTAATGATGAAAAATTGAAAGAAATCTATACTAAATGTAAATTCCTTGAACTGGAAGTATCCCCATCTTGTGATTTTGCACAGTCTAAATGGAAAGTAAATAGAATATTGCCTGGGGTTGCAGTTCCCTTCGAAGAAGGAGAATATTTGAAAAACCAAGGGGAATATTTTTATACTTCACCAGTGGTTAATGTGAATGATAAAAATTATTATATGCTATTTAATATTAAACTATTTTATTCAGTAGACTTTAATTACCTTAAAGCTATTAAGCCTGTCTTTATGTTACGGAGTATTTTACAGATAGAGATAAAAAATAGATTGTCTCAACATTTCCTTAGAGCTGGAATTGTAAATCTTAATCTGTAAGTTTTTTGCACATTTAATTCTGAAATATGTATGTCAATTTCCAATTAATAATGTTGGATTTCTTTTAACAGTAAAAGCCAACAAAAAAGAACCATTCTCGAATGTAAAATCACTATGTTTTTATTTGTCGCCAAGGAAAATCAAAACGAAAGTCATGTGTGTTACCGTAACTGGGTTTGATTATTAGGCGGTCAAGCCAAAATGAATAATATCAGAATCCTGTGGATTTCTTATCTAGAAAGATCAAGTGTAAAATCTTGGTCTTTTTTGTTTCATCTTTGTTCCAAGTTAGGAGCTGCTACTGATTTTTGCTAGTAACTTCTACCATTTTGTCCGGATTCATTTGAGCCGTTACCTGTAGATAATGATGACCGTTTTTTGTATAGATGGTCCCCAGCTCATTGCTTGTATACGGCCCATCTGGCGTCATCAGCTGCAGATTTCCGTACCTGGCACCATCAATGAATAAGGTGCCTCGCTGCGTTAAAGCGTTAAAACGAAACGGGCACCGATTTTTAGTTACGTATTGACACATTGAGAACTTTCGAATTGTGTCAGGATAGAACTGTATAAACAAAGTAGAAACAACTGAGATTCCCGAAATAAACGATACAACAAAATAATTAGTTGATTTGGCAGCGAATTTACTACATTCAGCACGAAACCATTATGTTTACAAATCTAGATTTCCAATTGTTATAATAGGGATATAACTATATGGGAGGTATCTGAAAATGCCTATTTACAACAAACTCGTCCGGGACCGTATTCCCGTAGTAATAGAGAGCACTGGTAAAACGTTTAGCAAAAGAATTTTAAGCAATGAAGAATACATAAAAGAACTTAAAAATAAAAGTTTCGAAGAATTAGAAGAGTATGTACAAGCTGAAAATGATAAAGATGCAATTGAAGAGTTAGCAGACTTGTTAGAAATAATCCATGCTCTAGCTGAATGTCACGGTGCAACAATTGAAACCGTTGAAGAGGTCCGCCAAAAGAAGGCTGAAAAGCGTGGTGGCTTTAAGGAAAAAATCTTTTTAATTGAGGTTGAGGATGAGTAAGATTCAACTGATAACAGGGGATCTAGGAAATCATTTAATTGAAAAGCTAGAAGAGGCTTCGACTATTTGTATTTTAACCTCATTTATTATGAAATCTGGAGTCCAATTTTTAAAAGAGGGCTTAAAAAGGGCTGCGGTAAATGGGGAAGATATTAAGATTTGCACCGGAGATTATTTATATATAACCCAGTCCGAAGCACTTGATGAACTTCTTTCCATTGACGAACGAATAAAAACAAGGATTTGGAAAAGTAATGGTGTTTCCTTTCATCCAAAGGCCTATATGTTTCAATCAAGTGAGCATGACTACTTGTTTGTTGGATCGTCTAATTTATCAAAGTCAGCACTAAATCAAGGGATTGAATGGAATCTAGCGGTCAGGGATGAAATAGAAGTTTTTGAGGAAGCACAATTAGAATTTCTGAACTTATTTTACGACGACCAAACGGTTCCATTAAATAAAGAAACTCTAGAAGAATACAAAGATAATTTTAATAAATTTCAAAGGAAATATCCAAATCTAACACAGAAATGGACCGAGCTTGAAGAACTAGATTTAATGCTACCGACGAAGAAAGTGATTCCAGTCCAGTCAGAGGTTATATTTGAACCGTCTGAATCATATGGGGAAATACAGCCGAGATTTGCTCAAATAGAAGCGCTTGAAGAGTTAAGTAAAACACTTGAAGAAGAGTATAACAAGGCGCTTGTTGTCATGGCTACTGGTTTGGGTAAGACTTATTTGGCAGGGTTCTTTGCCCAAAACTTTAAAAGGATTCTCTTTATTGCCCATCGTGAAGAAATTCTCATACAGGCTAGAGACTCTTTTAAAAGAATCATGCCTGAAAAGCAATATGGAATATACAACGGAAAAACGAAAGAAAAGCATGCTGATGCAATCTTTGCTTCGATTTATACACTAAGTATGAAGAAGCACCTTGAGCATTTTCAACCGGATGAATTTAATTTAATCATCATTGATGAATTTCATCATGCTGCAGCTGATTCATATCAACGAGCACTTGATTATTTCAAACCTCGCTTCCTTCTGGGGATCACGGCAACACCGGATCGTAATGATAACAAGGATGTATATGCTATTTGTGATGGTAACGTTGCTTTTAGACTTGATTTCTTAGAAGCTATTAATCGGAAATGGTTAGCCCCATTTAAATACTTTGGTGTTTATGATGATACAGATTATAGCCAGATTACCTGGTTAGGAAATCGCTATGATGAAGAGGAATTACTTCAAGCTCAATTAAGAGAAGATTTAGCTTCTAAGGTTCTTGCTGCATGGAAAATAATAAACAAACAAGGACATTAGGGTTTTGTTCTTCAATCAAACAAGCAAACTTTCTATCTCAATTTTTTAATAATCATGGATATCATACTATTAGTTTACATTCGCAGCAGACTGGTGTTAGTAGAAAAAAGGCGATTTCACAATTAGCAAAAGGAGAACTGGATATCATTTTTATGGTTGATCTTTTTAACGAGGGTGTTGATATTCCTGCAGTCGACACATTATTGTTTGTCCGCCCGACAGAATCATTAACTGTATTTACTCAACAAATTGGTCGTGGTCTTCGTTTACATCCAGGTAAAGAATCATGTGTGATTGTGGATTTAATCGGAAATTATCGAAATGCTGACATTAAGCTCAGTTTATTTGATACACAACCAAACGAAGGGAAAGTCAGAAATATTCAACCTGTCCTGCCAGAATTCTGTGACATGAATTTAGATGTAAATGCTATTAATCTCCTCCATGAAATGTCCCGGAAAAGGCAGCCAAGAAGAGAAAAGCTATTTAATGACTATGTGGATTTAAAACGGGAGCTTGGCAGGAGACCTGCTTATTTGGAATTGCATTTAAAGGGAGCTTCAGACTCCCCGCAATACAAACAGGAATTTCATTCCTTTTTCGGATTTCTAAAGTGGGCTGAGGAATTAAGTGATCAGGAATTAGTTATATATAATCAATACGAAAAATGGCTTGTTGAAGTTGAAAGAACTGGTATGGAAAAGAGTTATAAGATGGTCGTTTTATTGGCCATGTTAAATCGAGGGAAATCCAATTGGAATAAACCAATTACATCAAAAGAAGCTGCACCATTCTTTCATCAATACCTAATGGAAAAAGAGCACCGGAAAATGATTGATTTTTCCGAAAAGGGTGCTAAAAAACTATGGGATTATGATGAAAAGGGTGTCAGCAAATTGATCGCCACAATGCCAATGACAAAATGGAGTGGCAGCTCAAAGGGATTAATCTCATATGAAAATGATAGGTTAGTGTTAAACTTTGATATTGCCGAAGAAGATGAGGAAATTCTTTTCAATTGGACTATGGAAATTTGTGAATATCGTCTTCATTATCACTTTGAACGGAGAGCAAAGAATTACGGAATCCAATAGTAGCAAAGGATCTATCCAAGAATAAATCAAGGAAGATTAATTTATCGATTTAAGGGTGATACATTACATTATAAAGCAGGTGACGTCATGTTAAATCTTACATATTATCAAACACTATTTAATGAAGACAACACTGAAATTCGGTGTCGTAATGTACTTGATGAAGTATCTCCGGCGATCAAACCGTTATTTCAACGATTGATTGACAAAATTGAGATATCCCTTGGAAATGAGTATATCATCAAAAGTTATGATTCGACACTATCTACCACTTACAGTGATGCAAGGAATCCAACGTATGCAGAGAAGAAAAAGGACTCTGACATTGGCCGTAAATATTTTATTAAACTAAACCGTAAAGTGGATGACAATGAATACAATTTATTGACACTAGAATTCGATGGGATCAACAAAATGATTCTATTTCATATAGAGTTAAATTTCATTCCATTTTGGGCATGGGTAAGAAATAATCAAGTCCATAATGTTTTGGAGGCAATACCACCAACTTATTCGATTTTTACAGGATGGAAGGAAAAAACTACTGTAGCAAAAGATGAAATGATTTCGTTTGTTAAAGGGTGTGTTAAGCCTAGGAAACGCCCTTGGTTCCAAATTGGAACGAGTCTGCCATTAGAGGGGCAGGTAGATGAAGAAGACATATTAAAAGAACTTGTTAAAGTTTGGGACAAGTTAGCTTCATTCCGCGATTTTTATAATGAAGATATTGATCTTTCAAAAAAAGCGTACGATGCCTTATTGCTCTTAGGAGCGTCGCGAAACATAAATGAAACCCGTTTGTTAGGTCGTGAGTATGCCGTTGAAATTTCTGCTTTAGAAGATTACAAAACAAGTGGGAAACGCCAGGCCTTTACTATTCATGATGGGGAACAAATGCTCACAAAAGGATTTATTAGCTACCTTGAATATCATGATAAGAATTCTCCATTTCAAACCATTATCGTTCAACTTGAGGGTCACAACCATATTTTTACCAGTGCAAGAGAAATTATTGGAAATGGCAATATAGAATGGTGGATTACCAAAGTATTTGCCACCCACAGTCAGGACAACCAGTCAGTAATGAATGGTGCCATGCGATTGTTAAAAGAACATCATTTTCATGTGAATGGTACAAGGTATTGTGTCGGAACCTACAATAATGAAACACAGTCATTTGTTGAAGGTGCTGAGAGTGTTAAGAAACATTTTATTGATTCAGCTTTGTTATTTGCCCATGCAAGTAAAAAATTGGAGCTGCCATCTGATGATTCTGTAACACCAACCGGGGATGACGAAGGGACAGAATCTGCCGTAGGCTTGGAGCCAAATTTCACCTATCATGAGATCATCAACACCATTTCCAATAGTCAATTTACTTTTTCTAATGAAATTATTCGTGATTTACATCTAAATCTTACAGCATTGGATGATAAACATTTTGTCCTGTTAAGTGGAATTTCGGGAACTGGCAAAACACAACTGTGCCGGTTATATGCAAATGCAGTTTATGGACTAGAATATGAGAGTGAAAATCCATATTTCACGATTATTCCGGTACGCCCGGACTGGACCGATGCTACTGCACTATTCGGGTACTATAGTTCATTTGAAAAGCGCTATGTAAAAACAGAATTCCTGAATGTCCTATTGAATGCGTTAAAAGAGCGAGAAAAACCGCATTTTATTTTATTGGATGAAATGAACTTGGCCCGGGTGGAGTATTATTTAAGTGATTATTTAAGTGCTGTTGAATCGCGTAAAGAAATTCCTTTACATCAAGATGATCAGATTACGGATATTCCTAAGAAACTATTAATTCCACCGAATGTCTATGTTTTGGGAACCATTAATGTGGATGAAACCACTCATTCCATTTCTGATAAAGTCCTTGATCGTGCCTTTGTTATGACCCTATCCGACGTTGATTTTGATTCCTATTGGGAACAAGTAGATCAAGAGGTAAGAGCAGCGCTTACAAAAGAATTTCTGCTGCTAAAGGCATTGCATCGAACCTTATCCAACTATAACCTTCATTTTGGCTATCGCTCGATGGGCGAAATGTTGCAAAAATTATATGCCAATCATCAGCTTCCTGAAGAGCATCAGATGGATCCAATCGATGCGCTAGATCGGGTGATCTCTGAAAAGGTGTTAACAAAAGTTCGTGGAGATGAGCGGATTACGGAAATGCTGGAAAAGATAGAACAATGGCTGACAGGAAATTTACAGTCTTCCTCGATTTCTCTTCAGCATGTAAGACGGATGAAAGAGGAGCTGGAATACTATGGGGCAACACAATTCTGGAGATAATATTCTGGAATTATGGGATGTCCAGCAAGGATGGATACCTTTTTTGGAAGCCTATCTGACGGAAGCCACGGAATATAAGCTCCGCTATAAAGGGACTCATGTTGATGTACGGTTTCAGAATATTCCCTTGCCTTTTTATCGGGAACAAAGTTGTTGGTTTGCTACGTTAATTACACCGTTTCAGTCCGGCTTAGTAAAGATCATCATCAATGGTCAAAACCATGAAACATTTATTTACCCAGATGAACGCAAGTTGACGGAAGAACAGTTCAATTCGATGCTGGAAGAAATTTTGGAGGAGGCAAATAGTTGCTTTAAGTTAAGCGGCTTAGAGATGGATGTTGCTGCTTCAGGGAGAAACCGTGATATCAGCTGGACACAATGGAGTTATATTGATCAATCCTTCTATCAATTAAAACAAATTTTTTCACGGATTGAAAAACAGCCCATTCAGCGTTTAGAAAAATTTTCAATGACCATGAAAAGAGAGAAAGTGCAGCACACCGAACACGTAACCTTACGCTGGCTAGATTTTAAAGGCTATGGTACTGATATTCCAAGTAATGTACAAAATGTTAAGACACTTGAAACGAGAAATCTATATGAAAATCAAGTGTTAAAGCAGCAACTACAAGATTTGTACCGACTTCTTCGGAAATATGAGGCTGTTGAATATGAGGCGATGGCTCGTAAAGCTAGGAAGTATAAGGCGGTTGTCCAGCGATGGTTGAACAGCCCGTTTATCAAAGAAATTAGCGCAAATACCGGTCCGTATACGATTACACAAAAGTTTCGGAAACATCCTGTCTACCGCCTATGGTATCAATGGTTTGACCGACTTCATAAGCATAATCAAGAGGGTATTGGCTTTGACTATCCAATATCATTTAAGGACACCTTTCAATTATATGAAATGTGGTGTTTCATGAAGATTGTCAAAATTCTTAGAGAGACCGATTTTGTGTTAGATACGAGCGGATTGTTTCGAACAACTAGAGAAGGAATTTTTCTAAATTTAGCTGAAAATAATGAAAGTCGAATTAAGTTGAAGGGAGCCATATCACTCTATTATCAAAGATCCTATCAATATAACTCAAAGACCTTCCATACTTATACGCAGAAAATGATTCCCGATATCGTACTGGAGGGAAACGGAGGAATTATTGTCTTCGACCCGAAATACAGAGTACCCAATTATCTCGGGACGGCTCTTGGGGAAATGCACAAATATCGGGATGGCATCCTTCATCGGGAAACAGGGAATAATGCAGTCCAAGAGGCTTACATCCTAACACCTACTCATGAAGAGCATGCGGAAGGGATGAGGTATTTTCGAAATGATTTCCATGAAAGATTCCGGATGGGCGCTATTCAGATGTTTCCAGGGGACGAGGATCAAAATCTAAAGATGTTGTTGACACTGATACTGAATGGAATGAATAAAAATCCTCAAATCTATTAAAGATTTTGAGGATTTTTTTTTGCTTTTTTCGTAAACATTGTTGATTTTTATTAAATTGAAAATAATGTTCAATAATAAAGATAAATACAACAAGGTCTATTTATTATTACAAAGATGATTACGGCCATTGAAATGTACCACCTCTGACATAGTTTTTACCACCGAATGACAAAGAATGTACCAGAGAATGACAGACTGTTTACCGCTGCAATCCATCTGGTGATAAAAGATATAAAACCATAGTTTTGAGAATCAAAATGTTATAAAAAATTGATTGACTTTCAATAAGAAAAGTCTTCTGCAAACGGTCCAGATTAACTCTTGTTTTACGTAGTAGACTAAATACTGCGCAATAAATAATTTCCTTCATGAAAGAATGTACTCTAAAGTATAGAAGTTTAATTTATCGGTGGTAGTTTTCAAAAAATCGGCCAGATTGATGAGGATTTAGCTTAACTATTAGAAAATTATGTTAAAATATAGAGAATTAAAAAAAATACTTACTTACGATATGAAATTGCATAATTAATATTCTTGAAAGGTTTATAAATTCAGGAGATAAAAATAATGGAGGGTTTAAATATGGTCAGACCTAAATACAAGATAGAAAGTGCAATTGCGATGAGACCAATTTTTAAAAGAATGATACAACAAGTGGATTTTAATATTGATGAGATTAAAAATAAATTAATTCATGAGCAGTGCCATATTTATATGGTCTGTCAAAGACCCAGAATATCCATCGATATTAACAAAACGTCAATTGACTCTGAAAAAGTCAGTTTGTGTTTTAAGATAACAAATAATGAACATATTGAAGAAATAATAATTAATGTTGCAAATAACCTTGGGGTAACAGATATTGTAAGTCAGTATCCCTATACAGATCTAGATTTGAAAAATAAAGATGGAGAAATAGTTTCTGGAGGAAAGGTATCATTTTTTTACAATCAACTTCTGAAAATGAATAACACCTATCATAATTCGCTTAATCTTAAGGTTTTATATATTGGACAAGCGTTTGGTGAAAATGGTGAAAGGTTAGCTTCAGATAGATTAATAAACCACTCGACACTACAGAAAATATATAGTGATACTATGTATAATAGTCCAAACAATGAGATATGGCTTATTTTAATGGAATTTGAACCCTATTTAATTTCAGCAGGAGGAAAAGGTTTTGAAAATAATTCAAGCCTTGGGGATGCTGAAACAGAAGAACATCTTTTTAATCTTCTTACTACACGCATTAATCCTGATCAAGAGATAACATTTACTGAAGCGGCATTAATACGTTATTTTCAACCAATTTACAATAATGAATATAAAACCAGCTTTCCAAAAGGTACACATTCTTCTTACAATCAATGTTATCAACTTGATGTAAATTCAGTAGCATTTGAACTTCAAACCCAAAGTGATTTGTTTACCATGTTATATTCTGATGAGATTGAACCAAGTTTTTATCATATGAAGCATTTCCCATTATATTCAGAAAAAGAAAGATCAGACATGTTTAAAGAAGCTATAAAATAATTTCTCCGTTATAGATATCTGTTTGAACTTTGTAAACAATCGATCGGGGGTTAATGTGGAGAAACAACACAAAGTAATAATAAGCCTATTTACTACACAGTACAAAGATACTATTCAATAGAATATAATATTCCACAATCAGAGTGATTGCGGAAGACCAAAAGCCTAAATCTTCAGTAAAAATAAGCAGGATTTAGGCTTTTTTACTTTAAAATTGTTGCCGTTTTCCATTGTAAAGTACTTTGACAGCAAGTGGTAAATTTCGTGGCAACTGCTGGTAAAAACATGGCAGAGAGGGTACATTCTCGCGGCTGTAATCAGTCAAAAAAAGGACACGATGCACCTCTTGTCAAATGGTTAAATGAATGTTAAGATTTTGTTGCAGTAAAAATAAATCGTAATGAGGTGAGGATCATGATAGCAAAAAATTATACGTCTAATCCTCATATTGCTTTTTAGTTATTTTTTATATAAATACATTAGGCTCTGAGGGTAGGATTTACTCTCAGGGCTTTTTATATTTAGGCAGAAGGAGAAGGGAACGTTTATGCCTTCTTGCCGATCTATGACAGCCACTTATGGAGTGGCTGTCATTTTTTTTGGACAAAAGGTTGGTCAAGGCAACAATAGTGGATTTTTGATATTGGGTAGGATTTAATCCTTTGTCAGAAAAATTGATCTGAACTTTATTAGGGGGAATATGAATTGAACTTGGATTACGTGAGAATATATTCATTTTTCGCGGAAAATATCAAACAATGCCGGTTTATGTTTGAGCAGGCTTATTCCTGGAGAGTAGGGGTCGACCCGTTTCGTCGTTACCTTGTTCCAAAGGATAAAGGGCCCCCTTCTTGAGATATCGTTTCCCGTTATTCACAGCTTTGCAAATATGAAAGGATGATGCTTTATTAAAAGACTCGCTCAATATTTTCGCTCGTTACAATCCGGACAGTCCTCTTACGGTATGATTTATGAAGATCCAATCTATTGGAATAATGATGTTGCCTATTACATTGAACCGACACATAAACTCACACTGGATAAACCATGTATCACCATAAAAATACCTTTTGATCGTCTCTGCTTAGATGAACAGATGGGTCAAGTTGTTCTCCCGGATTTTGCATTAAGAGAATGGGTTGATCATATGGAGGTATTAAATAAATCGATTTATAACCGCTCACGTACTGATAAAGAAAATGGTGCTTTTTATTGTTTTCATCCAACCAATGCGGTGTTGCAACGTAATGCATCCTATGTCGAAGTCATCTCGGAAAAATGGTATATATGCTTAATGATTACCGTTCAACTTCCATTTAAGAATAATAATAAAGCGATGCGCATGCTCTGCAAAATGCTTCCAAAAGAAGTGGAGAAGTTTATAGCCAAGTTTGATCTCAACAAATTAAAAGCAGCCTATGAATTGGTAAAAAACCAAACTATGATTCGCGAATGGCTGAAATCCAGTGGTTATTGTGCCTTTATAGGGAATGGCAGCATTTTGCCAAGAAATAAAGACAACAGCGGGCCACTTGAGGGTGCCTTGCCTTTTACATCTCCGGAAGATGTTGAAGTTGAAATTGGTGGTTTGCGAGGAATGGGAATAAAACAGGGTGTTACGGTAATTACCGGCGGTGGTTATTCGGGTAAAAGTACAATGCTGGATGCACTCAATTCGGGGATTTACAATCACATCATGGGTGACGGAAGAGAATTTGTGATCACAGATCAAAGTGCAATGGAAATAGCTGCAGAGGAAGGCCGTTCCATAAAAAATATCAATATTACGCCTTTCATAAAATGGGTACCCAATAGTTCGGCTGAACAGTTTTCGACTGACTTCGCCTCAGGTTCCACTTCTCAAGCTGCCAATATTATGGAGGCAATCAACTTCGGCTGTAAGCTACTTTTAATTGATGAAGACAGAAGTGCGACGAATTTTATGATTCAAGACAGCAAAATGCGTTCATTAATCAAGCATGAACCTATTACACCTTTTACGGAACGGGTCAGGGAGCTTTATGAGGCTGTTGGGGTATCTTCCGTTCTTGTGATTGGCGGTAGCGGTGAATTTTTATCCGTTGCTGATCAAATCATCCTGATGGACAATTTTGTGCCGAAAAACGTAACCCAGGAAGCAAAAGATTTATGTAAACACGACAAACCACGTGAACCTATCGCCCATACAAAATGGGAGATAGATAGAAACATAACCACAGACCACTTTTCGAGCTATCCACAGGGCAGTGGTACAGAAAAGCTGATCGTTTCACCCATGGGATACATGGTGATAGGTGATGAACAAATTGATATCAGAGGGCTTTACAATATTACATCACATGCCCAGCTTGCAGCTATTGCCTTTTTACTTCGAAAAATTGCAATAAGTAATCAGGATCACCACATCTTTCTTCAGGAAAAGATTAAAAAAGCTCTCGAAGATATGGAGAGAGAAGGAGTGGATTGTGTATTTTCTTCCTTTTTTCCTGGTTTCGAAAGATGGCTTGAATTACCAAGAATCAATGAAGTATTATCTGTCATAAACCGAATGAAACAGTTGGATTTTATACAGCTTGAGCCCACTGAACACCGCTAATTACGAATGTTGGGTGGTGCCTGGCACTTTTTTCTTTTAATTTTCAGTATTTTGTCATTTTTCGACTAGCGCGGTGGGAGTCAGGCACCGATTAATTCGTGGGTTTTTTGTCAGAAAACTCGCATGTAAGGACATCTCCCATAATAAAGTAGATATAGATGGGTGTAACAAGCCTTTTAGTTGTAAAACATCTGGAAAGTTTCGTATGGCGGTAATAAAGAAACCATGGGCTTTTTAAGTTAGATGGGAGGGGTTTAATGTTTCATATTGTAGCCTGTATCAAGCAAGTGCCTGACACTAAAATTATTAAGATGAATCCAAAAACTAACACGATGGACCGGAGGACAGCGCCTGCGATTTTGAATCCGTATGATGCTCATGCAGTTGAAGAGGCCGTTCGTTTAAAACAACGATATGGTGGGACGGTATCGGTTGTCACGATGGGTCCACCTCCAGCGGTGTCCGCTATAAAGAAATGTATTGAAATAGGCGCGGATGAGGGGTATTTAATTACGGATCGCCGGTTTGCGGGTGCCGATACATTGGCAACGAGCTATGCCGTGACAAAGGCGATTGAAAAAATTGCAAAAACCAGACCCGTCGATTTGATCATTTGCGGAAAAATGTCCATCGATGGAGATACCGGGCAAGTCGGACCCGGAATAGCTAGAAGGCTCGATATACCACCACTCACTTCTGTGAACAAAGTCGTGGATATCAATCAAGAAGAAGGATATGCCGTTGTACATCGCAAGCTGGAGGATGGATATGAAGTCGTCCAATCCACCTTGCCGTGTTTATTTTCCGTTGAAAAAACTATTAATGACGTGCCATATTCCCCGATGCCGAACATGCTCAAAGCTGCCAGATACAAACCACATATCTGGTCTGTTGATGACCTTGAAGATGTAGATATCAAGCAGCTTGGTTTAAAGGGATCACCAACAATTGTTTCCAAAGTATGGGCTCCGCAAAAACCGGCAGGGGGAACATTCCTTGAAGGCAACCCAACGGCACAAGTAGAGCAATTGCTTCAGATCCTGCTTGAAAAGAAGGAGCTGTTTGAAAGTAAGGAGGGAATGTAATTGGATTTTAACGATTACAAAGGTGTTTGGGTCTTTATTGAACAAAAGAATGGAGAGGTTGCCTCTGTATCCCTTGAATTATTAGGTGCTGGTAGGAAATTAGCTGATAAACGAGGTGTGGAACTAGCGGGTATTCTTATCGGGGAACATGTTAAACCTTTAACAAAGACCGTGTTTGAATATGGAGCAGATACCGTGTATGTCTATGATCAACCTCTCTTTAAGCATTACCGGACTGAAACCTACATGAAGGCGCTGTTAGAGTGCAGTGATAAATATAAACCGGAAATTATTCTCTACGGGGCCACCTCAACAGGAAAAGACCTGGCAAGCGCAGTGGCCACCGATTTGCCGACAGGGTTGACGGCGGATACGACGGAGCTGGATGTAGAAGAGGAAACGGGGTTACTCCTTGCGAGTAGGCCGGCGTTTGGCGGAAATATTATGGCGACCATTTTATGTAAAAAATACAGGCCGCAAATGGCGACCGTACGCGCCAAAGTCATGAAGGCGCTGCCCCCAGAGGTGGGGAGAATAGGCAAGGTCGTCGAAGAAACCGTCTCATTAAAGGAAGAAGATATCCGGACAAAAGTTTTGGAAATTGTAAAGGAAACGGTTAAGAAGGTCAGAATCGACGAAGCGGACATCGTTGTGGCTGGCGGAAAAGGCTTAGGCAGCTACGAGGGATTTCAGTTAATATACCATTTGGCTGAAACGCTTGGAGGAGCTGTTGGTGCGAGCAGGGATGTGGTGGAAGCGGGTTGGATTGACCACCCCCATCAAGTAGGGCAAACCGGTGTGACGGTAACGCCAAAGATTTATTTTGCGATCGGGATTTCTGGCGCGATTCAACATATTGTGGGAATGAAAAATTCTGGTTTAATCATTGCCATTAATAAGGACAAAGAAGCTCCTATTTTTCAGAACTGTCATTATGGAATTGTTGGCGATGCATTTGAAATCGTTCCTGTCCTAATCGAACAGTTTAAACATGCACTTTCTAGTGACAAGGTGATGAAGTAAGTTAGTGCTGAATTATTACCATTATTCCTCTCTCATTCGTGAGTAAATTCTTCTCAAGGCTTCTGCTAGCGTTTAGCCTTTCGGATTAACAATATTTGTTTAACCTCCAAAGGCCTTAGAAAAATTCATTTAATCGCTAAACACTTTTTTCTTTACTTCACTAAGGAGTAAAGCTTTTTTTATGCTATAATTAGTACCAGATAATAGCACTTACTAGTAGGTTTTGGTCCTGTTAAGCAAAATAAATACGCCTAAACTGGAGATAATACTATGTTTGCAAATACCAAATTAAAATCACAAAGTTTCTCTGCCTATTTTAAGTCACTGGGTATCAAGGAATGCCAAACCAAAGAGGACTTCTGGAAGCATGTAACCGAGGTAGATCCCTTTTTGGCTAAGGAACTCCAACCCATTATGGATCGCAAACTAAAAGGGAATATTTATGAAGTGAAAAACCGAACACTGCCATTCAGTTTGGCAGTAGAATCATGGACGATGAATTTCCATCAGTCCTTGCTCAACTGGGTCAGTCAGCAAACTTATTTAAAGCCGAAACGGATTTTGGAAATTGGCTGTGATAATGGGTTGCTGTCTTGCAGGTACGCCACCATGTTCCCAGATGCCGAGATTGTAGGGATCGACCTGTGTGGATATGGGATTCGATGTGCTCGGGAGTTGGCAATAATGCAAGGACTGAACAAGGTGAGTTTTTACCAAATGGATTTTATGGAGGTATCTAAGCACTTTTCCCTGAATTCTTTTGATTTAATCATTTCTGCACGGACCTTTCATGAAATCATGGGGCCGATCATGATTTCAAACTATTGGTCACTTCTAGCGTACTTGAAGGAGAATCTAACATATGGTGACAGTCGTTATTTAGAAATAGTCCATCGTTTGTTAACGGAGGATGGATTGTATCTCTCTTGTGAACAATTGAAAAATTCCGCAGATCTCGGAAGGTGGGCGAATGTGCTTCAGGATGCGGGTCTCCATATTCAATGGGATGACAGTGGTACTATCGAATACCATGAAATAGGAGTAGATAGGCTGTCTCCTGTGATTGTGGCCACAAAAAGGGAGACAAATCTCGAAACCTTGGAAGGGATGGAACACCTTTATACGAAAGGTTACCCACTTGTATTTGAGGAGGGGAGGTCTTATAAAGGAGGGACAGCGGAATTTGCATATCAACGGCTGGGGGAGAAAACATTCGTCACAGGGATTCAATTGAAAGTGACGAACCATTGGCATGTGTTTCGAATTGAGCTTTGGGAGACAGATGGGTTTCTGCTTGTCTATAACTATGGAAATATGGGGTATCATGAATTGGATATTTTACCTGCCTCCGCATATGAAGAGGCACACCAGTTAATGGAGGAGGCGGTCGGTAAGTTCGGTTACCTTGGTCCGCTTATTTGGTATTACAACCTGGATGAACGACCAGAGTAGTTCAAAAAAACATTTTTATACTAGAAAGGAATATGGTTTCCAAAATTGTTTCGATTGCCGAGATTTCATATTGCTTATTTTAAGAGATATTTTTGCACTACTTGAATATATAAACTATTTTCATAGGCGCCTAGCAGTCCCCTGGTATCTAAAGCTTTAACGAACCGGGGGACTGACCCCAATCTTCCCAATTTACACGGAAGGATTTCAAGGTTAATACATACGATAATAGGCGAAAAACGGCTTTGTACAAATGGCAAAGTCGTTTTTTTTATGGCTCCTTTTTTCTCACAAAATTGACTGCAAACTTTTTATCCTTATTTCAAAAGCTAACAAAAATGAATTGATCTACTCTAATTTTCTTTTTCCTGTTTTGGTTACAAATAGGCAAGTTACAAAATTTGTGGTCTTAAATAATGTTGCCCTGCATGATAAAATGAATAAACTATATTAAACAAATAATGGTATCTTAGATTAAGATCTTCCGATACTAATAGGTGTGATGAAGTTTGAAAAGAAAAAAAGCAAAAATCATGATTATGGGTCTATTCACTGTGTGTATTCTTCTTTCTATTTTTCTTATAGATCGAAATCAAGCAGGCCTTAAAACAGTTACAACCGTCGCGTCAGTTGAATCTGAACAAGTGGAAAATACCAAGGAAGTTGCTTCTAAAGGAGAAGAGAAACCAGTAGAAGACCATTCCATTAAGCAGGAAAGTCCTAAACCATTCACCGCTGAAATCAGGAAAAAGGTAAGGGAAGTAGTGGATGGTGTCATTGATTTCTTCGAAAAAGATCAAAAGATGGTCGCAATCGGAGACTCACTCACGGAAGGTGTAGGAGATGAAACAAAGAGCGGTGGATATGTCGGGATCCTTAATCACACGTTTGAGGATCACAACCTTGCGATCAAAATAGAAAATTTCGGTAAAAAGGGAAACCGGTCGGATCAATTACTAAAGCGGCTGGAAAATAAAGAAATTGCCACTGCGATCTCAAAGGCTGATATTGTTTTAATCACCATTGGCGCCAATGATATTATGAAAGTCTTAAGAAGTAATTTTACAAACCTTACGCTAGAACCTTTCCAAATAGAAAGAGTGGAATATATTGAACGATTAACGGCCATATTGAATAGATTGCAAGAATTGAACCCAGATGCCCAAATTTATTTAATCGGGTTTTATAATCCTTTTGAAAGTCAATTCGCAAACATTAAAGAATTAGACATGATCATTGATAATTGGAATGAGGCAGGAAAATTATTGACAGAAGAATATGAGAATGTGAGCTTTGTTCCCACAGAAGATCTATTTACTAATTCCACGATGAATTTATTAGCAGGAGATCAATTCCATCCAAACACCAAGGGCTATAAACTTATCGCCCAGCGGGTCTTAGAATATCTAAAAGTGACGGAGGGAACAAGGGTCGCCAAAACCGATTCAGATCCAAACTAAAAAAATTGACGGAATAATTTCGTTTAATTTTTTTTAGTAAAAAAAGCTTAATTAGACGGGAAGTTCCGCCTATTGACTCGAAATTAAACATATAAAGAAGGCCCTTATTTCAAGATAAGGGTCTTCTTAAACTTTATTTACCAATACTGGTTGGGCTGTATTTACTATCCTAGTCCACCTCCATTAAGGGAACCGTCTTATGCTGAACTGGACATGCAGCAGCATGTTCGGTCTTTTTTTTTCTGATCATTCCTACCTCATTTCGTAACTTAGTAAATTGATTAGCAGATAATAAATAGAAAGCATTAACTTTGTTTTCTCTTCTAAAAGTTTGTTATCATCAAATTAGTAAAATAAGGGAGATGGAAGCTGATGACCAAACATATTAAAATTGGTAAGACAGATTTATATGTAAACCCGATTGGTCTTGGAACCAATGCCGTTGGGGGACATAACCTTTTTCCAAACCTTGATGATAAAGCAGGAAGAGAATTGGTCCGAACTGGTCTGGAACAAGGGATTAATTTCCTAGACACAGCCTATGTCTACGGTTTGGGGCGATCAGAAGAAATAATTGGTGAAGTTGTGAAAGAACGGGGAAATCGTTCAGAAATAGTGATCGCTTCCAAGGCAGCACTTCGATTAGACGGTAATGATATGGTTTTAGATAATTCACCTGCATTTCTAAAACAAGCCGTCGAAGAGAGTTTAAAACGGCTTCAAACAGATTATATAGATTTGTTCTATATTCATTTTCCCGATCATGATACACCTAAAGATGAAGCGGTTGGAGCATTAAAGCAATTAAAGGATGAAGGAAAGATTAGAGTCATCGGAGTGTCTAATTTTTCCCTTCAGCAATTAAAAGAAGCCAATAAAGATGGCTATGTGGATGTCTATCAAGGGGAGTACAACTTGATCAGCCGCGAAGCAGAGAAGGAGTTATTCCCATACGTAACTGAGCAGCAAATTTCTTTTGTCCCATTTTATCCCTTAGCTTCCGGGTTGTTAACAGGTAAATATAATCTAGAAACTGAAATTAGTGAAAAGAATCGAAAAAGACTGCAATTTCAGGTAGGTGTTTTCGAAAAAAACTTGGAAAAGATTGAACGGGTTCGTCAAATTGCAGCGACAAAGGGTGCGGAAGTTTATCAAGTGATTCTTACTTGGTATCTGTCCCGTCCATGCATCGATGTAATTATTCCAGGTGCAAAGCGAGCTGACCAAGTACTTCATAATCTAAAAACGTTACAGATTCAATTAACTGATGCAGAGATTCAAGAAATTGAGCAGATATTCCCTTTATAAGGAAAATTGTCTTCACACCCTTCCCAATTGGAAACCTGAGGTCGAGTGATTTTTAGTTTAACAATCAACCGGTTGTTGTTGAGTTTTAAAAATTTTCAACTGTCGGAAGCAATGGCTTTGGATTATTCGTGGAAGGAGGTTTATCAGAGGGTGATGAGGGGTTTTAAAAGATAAGATTATAACGAACTAAATTTTTTAGCTAAGTAGACCAAAATTTGAAATCTATTTACCCTGATGTAAAAGTGTAGCATGGTTTTATTACTGCACTATTAATCAGTAACATAATTAAGATTAAAAGGACCCAATAAATATCAAGGGTCCTTTTAATTTAAGTAAATTTAATAGTATTCAGGGACAGCCAGAATTCCAAAGCCTTGACTGGGTGCTGCATCAGCCACTCAGGATGTTAATCAAAGATCCTATCAAGCTTACAGAAGATGAACGAAAGTATACAATGAATGTATTAAAACATACTGATTTTGTTATTTTCAACAAGCTCGATAAGATGCCCTGTATTGGTGGTTGAAGTGGATGGACATGCCTATCACACAAATAATCTAATTCAGCTAAAACGAGACAAAATGAAGGATGAAATATTAAGGAAATATGGAATTCCAATTTTAAGAATGTCAACGACTGGGAGTGGAGAAGGAGAGAGACTTCGTCAAAAATTAATGGAGATATTAAAGCTGGAAACTGACAAGAAAGAGTTAATAAATATTTAGTCAATCAACATTCAATTAAGGGGTATGCCTAATGCCTTTATACAATAAACTAGTTCGCGATAAAATACCAAAAATCATTGAAAGTACCGGTAAAGAGTGTTCCACAAAAATATTAAATAATGATGAATATATCAAAGCACTTCAGGAGAAAAGTTTTGAGGAGCTTAAGGTGTACGTAGATAGCAAGACTAACGATGAAGCAATTGAGGAACTTGCGGATATCCTGGAAATCATCCATTCTTTTGCGGAGTATCATGTGGTTTCAATGGAGAAAGTTGAAGAAGTCAGGAAAAGAAAGCTGGAGACGCGAGGCGGATTTAACGATAGAATTTTTTTACTTGAGGTTGAAGATTGAAATGGGCACTAATATCTTGGGGGAGGGCCAATGAGCCATAAATTGCAAGTGGGAGAAATGATAGCCGCCTATTTAACGGATAAAGAAATATGGGCTCATTTTAATTTCATCTTCTCAGCGAAATCAAAAAATTCGACTACATACAAGTTTGTCTTAATTAAATCTATTCTTGAAAACTTATATAATGTGAATGACAAACTGGAATTGCCATACTCAATCTTATTTTCAAGTTTTGCCAAGATATACTGGAATCTTGTTATTCATCATAACCTTAACCAAATTAATATGACTGAAAAGAAAGCCGAGGTACAGAAAATTCTCCTTGATATCCAGGTAAAATATCAAATCCCGAAAACACTTGTTTTTGATAAGTTGTCTCATGAATTACAGGTTGAGATTATTAACAAGGTGAAGAAGAGATGCAAGATTAATGTGATGGGTGCCATTTACTGTGACACTGGATGTACGATTTACGATTTTGATAATAGCAAGGAACAGCTAAGACTTAATGGAACCTATTATTCGTTTTTGCAGCGGTTTCAACGGGTGTTAAATTATTTGACTAATTACCATCTTGCGTTATTTTTGGAAAAATTTAATGAAAAGGGAGATACCACTAACCTGCTTTTAAAAGTAGAAAATGTCTCTAAAAGATCCACACTTGTTCAGTTTTATCATGTACTCACCTCATTTTATAATAGTAAGTGTTTATACTGTGGGAAAGCTATTAATAAAGGAAAAGCTCATGTCGATCACTTCACTCCCTGGAGTTTTGTTCAAGCAGATCAACTGTGGAATTTAGTCATCGCCTGCAGCGCATGTAACTTATCAAAAAGTGATAAATTGGCAAACAAATACTTTTTAAAAACCGTAATCGATCGAAATGGATCACTAATTACAATTCCTGAACTTAGAAAAAGGGAAGATATGAAGGTGTATACCAGAAATAAACTAAAAGATCTTTACCAGTATTCAATGGACAACGGATTTACGGATATTTGGAGGCCTAAAAAGATGATACTGTAATTCAATAATTGAAGACTATTATTGATAAATTATAGGAATTAAGAGTAGCGCAACAGGGTTCTACTCTTTTTTTCATCCCGAAAGGTATAATGAAGTAAGTCAATAAACAAAAGTAGGGGAACGGATGAACCACGAGCTTTTTAAGAAACAGCTGTGAAAAGATTCATACATAGACATTCCAAAAGAACTGTGCCTGCAGGAATTTTGATTTATCCGTTTAATGAGGGAGAAGTGGATGAGACGTTTGCTTGGGATGAACGAATGACGATGGAAGTATTGACACTGAATTGAATGGTTCGTGAAACTATTTATTTCAAAGGGGATTTAATGGAAATCAATGAATTGCAAAGAAAGTAAGGGAGGGGCTAAATAGTCAGTAGCAAAGCCGTTTTCATACAAAATGATGACTTTAGGATTAGTTTATTTAGGAATTTATAATCAAAAATGGAAAATTGTGAATATAAAAATTCAGATTTTTCTGTCCCCTTGATAGAATAGATTTGTAACCATTCTACTAGAGGAGGGAAAAAGGATGAAGCGTTTATGGAAAGCTGGTTTTACAGTTTTATTGGGTGTCCTCTTGATTGTAGGGACACTCCCTTTTAGCGCACTGGCGAAAGAGAACGACTTTGATTATGGAAAGTACAGCCAGGTAGCAGTCGGAAAGGATGGAATGGTGGCGACTGCCCATCCGTTTGCATCCGAAATTGGAGCTGAAGTGCTAAGAAAAGGCGGAAATGCGATGGATGCGGCCGTGGCCATTCAGTTCGCATTAAACGTTGTGGAGCCCATGATGTCCGGGATTGGCGGTGGTGGATTTATGATGGTTTATGATGGAAAAACCAAAGAAACCACTATCATTAATAGCCGGGAACGTGCCCCACAGGGAGCAACACCTGATATGTTTTTAGACGAGAAAGGAAATCCCATCCCATTTGCCATTCGTTCAACAGGTGGTAAAGCGGTTGGAGTACCTGGGACGTTAAAAGGACTGGTAACAGCCTTGGAAAAATGGGGAACCCGGCCTATGGAGGAGCTGATTGGGCCAGCGATTAAACTTGCCGATAAAGGCTTCCCCATCGATTCAGTACTTGCTGGTGCAATTGAAGATAACAAGGAAACCCTGTCCAAAACAGCAGCGATGAACGTCTTTCTGCCAAACGGAGAACCGCTTCAAGAGGGAGATATTCTTGTACAAAAGGATTTAGCCAAAACATTCAAATTGATTCGTGCTAAAGGTCCAGATGCCTTTTATAAGGGACCGATTGCTGAAGCACTGGCCAGTACGGTGCAAAAATTTGGCGGTGCTATGACAATTGAAGATTTGAAGAAATATGATGTGACCGTTGATAAGCCGATCTGGGGTGATTACCGCGGCTATCAGATTGCCAGTATGCCACCACCAAGCTCAGGCGGCGTATTCCTATTACAAATGCTGAAAATTTTGGACGGCTTTGATCTTTCACAATATGATGTGAAAGCTTGGGAAAAATATCATCTATTGGCAGAGACCATGCATCTAGCATACGCAGATCGCGCTGCCTATGCTGGAGACCCTGAATTCGTGGAAGTACCGCTGAAGGGGCTTGTGCATCCGGACTATATTAAGGAACGGCAAAAACTCATTAGTCTAGATCGCGTTAACCCTAAACCCCAAGCAGGTGATCCGTGGAAGTATGAATCAACTCAAGCAAACTACCAGCCTACGAAACAGCCGAATGACCAAAAACCTGGAGAAACGACCCATTTCACGGTTACGGACAGATGGGGAAATGTCGTTTCATATACGACCACCATTGAACAAGTATTCGGGACAGGCATCATGGTTCCCGGCTATGGTTTTATGTTAAATAATGAATTAACCGATTTTGATGCCGTTCCAGGAGGCGCAAATGAAGTGCAGCCCAATAAACGTCCATTAAGCAGTATGACGCCAACCATTGTATTCAAGGACGGTAAACCCGTTTTAACCGTGGGATCCCCTGGCGGAACCACCATTATTACATCTGTGCTGCAAACTATTCTGTATACTATTGAGTATGATATGGAACTGAAGCAAGCTGTAGAGGAACCAAGAATATATACGAACAACCTAAACTCCTATCGGTACGAGGATGGAATTCCAACAGAGGTACTCAACCAGCTAAACAGCATGGGCCATAAATTTGGAGCTGAACCTACAACAATCGGAAACGTCCAAAGCATCTTAATCGACTATCAAAACAACAGCTTCAAAGGAGTAGCAGACTCCAGCCGCAACGGTGCCGCAATCGGCATCAATCTAAAAGGTAAAAAGTAACCATGGGGACCATTCTCTGAAGCAGGGGGATGGTTCTTGTGTTTCATAATAGCCCGTTTGAATAGTCAGAAATCGATTCTTTTGATTTGGATAGTAAAATTTTCATTACAATTTTTAAAAAAACGCAAATTTCGCACAATAAGGTAGAAGTGGGTGAATCCTTTACCTGGGATGAAATGAATGACTGTGGTAGTACTGACCTTGAATTTAGAAGATTCTTGGAAGGAGATTTATCGGCAGTTGGGGGGGTTTTTAAAGGATAATGATATCTTAAACGAACCTATGATAGAACAAATCTGTCAGTAGGCAGTGTAAAAGATCCATTAGTCGGTTTCCTTTAACTTCTACTATAAAGGGATTAACTTTTGAAAAGAATAGTTGATGAAAACGGCTGTAAACGTTATAAGCGGGTATATTAAAGCAAGTTAATCTAGAATTTGGCCACAACAGTCGGAATTGATCGTTTCCTTACTAAAAAAGCTTTTAAAAAGGAGATGGCTATATATGAAAAATAAGAACAGGAATAGAAATAATGAGCCTTCAATCGCTCCGGGAATGGATGACAGCGAAGAGCTGGAGTAGGCAGCCACTAAGGATGAAATTGATAAAGGCGAATATACGGAAGTGACTACACTTTCTTTTGACGAAGTAGACCCAAGTTGAGAACCATAGCCGGTTTTTAAGTGCCCACGCAAGCTTAGAAGGATTAGAGCTGAGACTGACAATCAAAAGGGAAGACAGCACTATCAAAATTATGGCTCAACGAACACAACTTGTCAGAGACTAATTAGCTTTATTAAATTGGAGGAGATTGTATTAATTTAATCGTCTAAGGAGGAATAGTGAATGACTGTGCAAAATCAATCTGCCGTTGTTCAGGGCGTAAGCGCTTATTAATATTGGTGGAAAACAACCTTTTTTTAATATGTTTGGCAGAAGAAGAAACAATAGGGGGATAGTGTGGGGTTCCTTATTAGGTTTGGGATTAAGTGTTGCAGCATATGGATTAGGTAGAAATGGAAACAGACATTGGGGCGCTCAATACAAAATTTATTAAATAATCTGGGTAAGGGAAAAACAACCCTGACGCTGAATATTGCTGGATTAACTGAGTTTTCTAAAGAATTATTCCCCAATAAAAATCCAAATACCACCAAATAGGAAAAATGCCCTTGCTTTAGAGGGCATTTTTTATTAAGTCGATATATCCATTTCTCGGTTTATGGTTTCCGGGTGTTCTTTAAGCTACGAATCCTCCTATAAGTTTGAATTAACTAAAAAAGCTCCTCCTCATTTTTAATCCTTGAACTCCCCGTATTGCCCAGATTTTAAAAATTCCAAACGACCCCATTTTCAATATACTTTGTGTAATTTAAACCTGTCTGGTTGACCAAATAGTCAAATAGCTTCTTTGCTGTGCTTTTGATCATTATGGTTAGACCTAAACTGTCAAAAACACGTGCATAGCAGCGGATAATCAGAGTATCATTTTCTGCAAACAAATGATAATAGACAATTTCTTTCTGCTTTTTTGCAAAACAGTTGATAAATAGATAGTCATCTGTTGGTACGATTGCTTTTATCAAAAATTCCTTTTCAACGATTCGTTTGACTTCCGTTATTTGTACCTCTGATAAATTTATTCTCATATCTGATTCACCAACTTATTTTTTTTAACATTCCATCCTTCTTCTATACGAAATTATTAGTTCGACTGTCGCATAGCCATATTCTTAAATTATATTTCTTGTTATGAAAGAAATTTACCATGATTTAGAGATGTGAGACCATAAGTGTCCATGGGGGCGGTTCTTATGGCTAAGATATCCTTACCAAAGGCCACGAGAATCGCCATAATGGCATGATATGAGTGTAAGGCAAAAAATCCCGAGATTCCATTGATTGAACCGGGGTTTTTTCTAATAAGCGCAAATGTATTTACTTATTCTTCAATACCCCTTTTTTCACCAAATTTACAAGTGTTCCTTTATTTTTATACCGATTATAAGCAATCAATCTATTTAAATCTTTAATGGTTAATGTCGACGGATTAATGGCCAATTCGAATTCATTTTTAATTCTGTCGATTAAAGAAAGGGCATATTCGATTTGTTTTGGGGTTAAGGTGTAATCGTCTTGATCTGCCGGCTGATTTTGCCCGGGTGAATCCTTTTTTGTATATTCAAGCGTTGCTGCATGCTCCCTAATTTTTGCCTCTACTAATGCTTCTACGTCAGCTTGACTAATGGGTTTGACGGCCGGTTGGGGTGATGGTTCTTTCCCTTTAAGTAATTTATCAAGGATTCCTCTTAACAAAATTTCCACTCCACTTTCATGAGTTTTATTGTTTTCTATGTATGTTGGATTATTTCTTCTATTCTATTATTAAAATAATAGTTCAAAAAGACAATAGATTTGGTGAATTTTGTTTGTACTAGGAGAAAAAAGTTAAATTTAAATGATAAAATACCCAATTGTTTTAGGGGCTTAGCACTATTTGTAGTATAATGGAGAAAAATGCAATTTTTGGGGCGGTTATTATGGCAATTACAATTCCTGAGACAATTAGATCGACTGCCACTGCTGGTGAGCGGCTGTTTTTCCGTACTCTGAAAACTTTTCTTCCAGATGATTATATTGTGTACTTCGAACCGGAAATTCAAGGGAGAAAACCCGATTTTGTGATTATAGGACCTGATCTTGGATTGGTTGTTTTGGAAGTGAAGGATTATACGAGGAATACACTTTTTCAAATAAATCATGATGAATGGCATATTGTGGCGACAAATGGTGATCAAACCATTATCCCAAGCCCCATGATTCAGGCGAGGGACTATATGTTTAAAATTGCTGATGTCCTGAAAAAGGATAAAAACCTGATAGTCGCAGATGGAAAATATAAATTGAAATTAAAGTTTCCGTATGGCCATGGGGTTGTTTTTACGAGATTGTACACCAGGGACTTTATTAAAGATGGACTATATACGGTCATTGAACCCAATTTGTGCTTAGCAAGAGATGAAATCGATCCCGAAAATGAGAGTTTTTCGGAAGAAATTTTGATGGAAAAAATCATGAATATGTTTGTTGTTCCATATCGATTAAAGGAACCACTTTCTATCGAGGATATTAATGCGATTAGGTATCATTTGTTCCCTGAAGTTCGGATTAGCGCTGAATTTAAAGCCCCAGTTCCATATCAGGATCAACTACTCTTATCCTTACATGATATTAAGACGATGGATTTACATCAAGAGAATTTAGCGAAACAGATTGGTGATAAAAACCGTTTGATTCGAGGAGTCGCTGGAAGCGGGAAGACGATTATTTTGGCCAGCAGGGCGAAGATGCTATCGAAGCAGAACCCTGATTGGAAGATTCTCATCCTTTGCTATAATATTTCTTTGGCAAATGCAATTAAGCAGATGATCCATCATATGTTAAATGAACCAGAGGACTTATTTGATTTTGATCCAAATGTAAAGACTGTACAAAACCAAAACATAATCGTGCGGAATTTTCATGCTTGGTTAAAGAATGATTTAAGAATTAGAGAGCAGAACCTTTCTGTGATAATTGATAAGATCGAAAAGAAGGAAACCATTTTGCCATCATACGATGCTATATTGATTGATGAAGGGCAGGATTTTGATGCTGAGTGGCTGCGGCTTGTGAGTCTCTTAATAAATACCGATACACAGTCGCTTTTATTGGTGGAAGATCGAGCGCAGACGATTTATCGGCGCAAGCGCTCGTATTTGCAGGATACAGGATTAAGCTTTCAAGGCAGGTCAAAGGTGTTGTCCATTAACTATAGGAATACGCAGCAAATTGTTAAGTTTGCCTGGGATTTTTACCGCGAGCATTCCATGTTTAAGAATAAGGTTGTGAATCGGGACCTTGAAGGAGAAATCATTGCTCCGCAAAGTACGAAACGAAAAGGGCCGGAACCAGGGATCATAAAGGCTGCCAATTTCTTTGATGAAATGAGATTAGTCGCCAGGCAAATGAAAAAGCTGCATGAAGAGCGGAAGATTCCTTTTGATGAAATGGTCATTTTGTACCGGGTGAAAAAGAATCATAAATATCCGTTTGTGGATATTATTCAACGGATGTTAAAGGAGTCGGGCTTACCGTTTTATTGGATTACGGAAAATGATGTCTCGAAGCGATCCTTTAAAAAGGATGATGGCAAAATAAAAATTAGTACGATAGATAGCAGTAAAGGCCTTGATTTTCAGGCAGTATTTATCGTAAATATTGATTCCATGCCATTTTCGCTTGAAAATGATAAGGAGAGAGAAGTTTCCTTATTTTATATCGGGATGACCAGGGCAAAAGAATATCTTTGTCTGTCGTACTCGGGTGAATCAGAATTTACACAGTATTTGGATCAAATCATCCATAATAGGCACTGCAAAAAGGTAGAGAATGTGAACATAAATTAAAAATATTAAGAGCGTGTTTTGATTAATCTATTTTTTCAAAACCCGCTCTTTCTTACAGATCTTTTAAGTCTTTTCTTAATAAAAGTGCCTGACCCCCAATAAGTTAAACGTTAGTGCAGTGGGTGGTCAGACACCGTTTTTAAGGCTAAATATTGTTCATCCACTAAAAGAACATTAGTGCAACAAGAAACTAGACTTAAATTATTGTCTATAATAGATTAATTATTAAGATGGGAGGCAAGCCCCCGACCAATAAAGTTCGCAGAAACAGGCTTTTTCCCTATTTCCCTTGCCCAAATTGATAATTGTCCTATATGGTGAATTTCGTGGGCAATGACATGACGGATGACCTCACCCCAGGTATCTGTTACAGTGCTTCCATCTGGCATGGTATCATAAAATAAATTATTTTCCATGCTCTCATCCCAGTTGTTCACAAATTTCTCCACTTCCTTACGAAATTCAGCATCCAATTTTCGTACCTTATTTAAGCTTTTGTAATCATCAAAACTCTCCTGAAAGTCTGTTTTCCCTTCTAAAAGACGAATCCAGCTCCACTCCACATCAATTATATGGAACAATGTATGCAATATGCTGCCTACTCCGCCAGTTCGGTTGCGTAGAAGTTCTTCTTCAGGTAACTCCTCACACCATCGATACCATTCTTCTCTGACCATCCAGTTGTATTGAAAAAATGTTTGCAATAAAATCCCTCCATATAGTAAGACTATGTTGACCGATACAATAAAATTGATATGAAAATAAAACAAAACTAACTCCGATATTTCTATTTCTACTAACTTGGTATAAATTCCTCCTTCAATTTTAGTTAATTTAACAATTACCAACATTCTAAATTCTCGTGCCTGACCCCAGGAGTGCAGCGGGGGACAGGCACCGCTTTTGGTAAGTTACCAGTTTTGAATATTCGTTTAGATCGAACCACCTTCTTGGGAAAAATGAATACTTATCTCGGCCTAATTGAACATGTATTGCGGATGAAAACAACCTCCACCATGAGATGACACTGATTAATCAGTGATCTTCAGCAAACGGGCCAGATTGTTGAGGAACGTATTCAATAAAGAATGGATATTTATGTTGAAATATAGATTAAAGATTGTGAAGGTTTTTACTTAAACTAACGTGGCAGGTGTGCGGCCGAGCCTAGGTCGTATCATATAACGGGTGGGATTCCCGTCGAGTAAGAACTAGCCATTCGCTCGTAGCGAGTCTTGGAGGGCTAAAGGTAACTTTAGTCTTTAAGCGTAGACAGTTAGGTGGCGTGCCGAAAGCCAAATGGTTGAAGGGATTGAGCTCCAAAATGTTAGTAAATCGAGAGGGATGATGCTTTACCTGCAGCAGAAAGCTACATTTTATCCTTCGTATAAGGCAAGATGGATAAAACCTCTCTGGAGTCAGAGACCTTGGCACGTTACACATTGATATGATACGGCAACTCGGGAGACCCTACCGGTCTTTTCTTGTTAGAAGAGTATGGTGTACAAGCGATAAAAAGTAAGGAAACCAAATGCCGGTGTAGGGAGTCGGATAGCAGCGTAGTACCAATGAAGTTGGGTAATGCCGATGGAGGAAAGGCTAGCTACCAGTTATCACCCTTGCTAGTGACACATTTACAACACACAGAGGTAGAAAACAAATGGAGACAAAACTAGTAAGGATAGCAGAATTAGCAAAATCTGATCCTAAGAGATTAGCAAGGTTTTGTGAATGGTAACTAGGAGGAGCCGTGTGCGTTAATAGCGCAAGCACGGTTCTGTGAGGGGGAGGAATACAATCTACCGAAAGGTAGAGAGGTTCCTTTCTACTCGACTACTCCAAGAAGGAATTTATCATATGTTTGTTGAAATAGTCATCCTAAATAAGGTTCTATAATATTCTTAAAGTATATTTTAACGGTTAATTATTTTTCTTAAAACTGGAGCTCTATACAAAAATTTAAAAGAGATTGTGAAATTATGTGCTTAAAGTAACGCAGCAGGTTAGTGAAAGTAGGAGATTCACCCATAGATAGCGAAAACAGTTAAAAGGAATTTATGACGCTTTAGGAGAAAGGAAGGGAATAAATTGAGTTATCAAATTATAACGTTACCGGCCTATCGGACAGTAGGATTAAAATGGGAGGGAACATTCTCTGAAATTGTACCGAATTTAAAAAACGTCATTCAACAAGTTGAAGACCGTGCCGATGAGTTAGAGAATAAGGTGAATCCTAATGTTCAATTAGGTCTATCATATCATGTAATTGAGAATGGATTCGCACATTACGCGGTGTATGAAGTGAGTGAGGAGCAGGAAATTCCTGATGGGATGATTGAAATATGGGTTCCTGAATGGACGTATGTGAAGACGACACATAACAAAGGAGAAGATATACAAAAGACCTATACGGATTTACATCAATGGTTATTTGATAGTGACTATACCGCATTTAGAGAAGCTAGTGTAGATTACTATGATCCTTATATGCCGATTAAACATGAACATTATCCAGTTGATCGTGATCCGAACGATCCGCATTTTGATATTTATATACCGATTGTAAAAAAATAATGTTTTCTTATTAAACAAACGGGCGCTAATCAGTAACTGGATCAGCGCCCATTTCATTTTAGGGCCAGATTGTGGAGTAAGGAATGCCCAAATAACGAAAGGATTTCACGAAACTTAAGAAGAAATTTTCATCTAACAATCAGATACCTTTCAAAAAAGTTGATGGAAGAACAAGACCTTGAGGAAGACTCTGCTCTTAAGGCTTTGTACCATTTTTTATTTTATAAATCACAAGAAATATCAAAAGAAAGAAAATCTACCTCTAATAATTTTATTTAGGAGTGAGATAAATGAATGAACAGATACAGCGTATGATTGATTGGATTGAAGACAATTTAAAAAATCAATTTTCATTAGATGAACTATCTAATTATATGGGATATTCCCCTTATTATTGTTCGTTTAAATTTCACCAAGTAACAGGTATAAGTATTAGGCGCTGTATTCTTCTTAGAAGATCGTATTTATCCACGGAAGATTTGGAAAATAACAGGAGGATAATTGACATTGCCTTTGATTACGATTATTCTTCGCAAGAAGCATATAGTAAAATATAGTTTTGCTGTTCATCTTTATCAATTAAATACTTTTTTAAAATGATCTAAAAAGTCATCCATAAATTCCTTAGCTACTTTCGTTAAATTTTTCGTTTCTAAATAAATAAGCCAGAAATCAACTGTAAAATGCTTTTCTTCCTTTAATGGGATAATTTTTATATCTCCATTCATAACCATTGAACTTTTTTTAATAGTAAAATCATGCAAAAACAAGAGGGCTTGACTTTCTTTTACCAACTTATATAGAAGGCTGCTGCTATTCGATCTAACTAACACTTGATTTAACTTCAGTTTTGTTAATTTGATTACCTTTTTATAGTCAGATGAATTATAAATTACTAATTTTGAATCTTTTAATACACTAAGTGTTACATAATCATGATGATAAAAAGGTGAATTTTTACCAACCGCTATACAAATGTGCCCTGTATGTATATGTTCAAAATGAATATTTTTTTCTTTTTTTAAATCTTCTAAAGAAGCGGGAATTAAAGCAAAGTCATAATTTTCCTTATTGAAATTCTGCATAATTTCGGTAGGGTTTTGCTCTATTAATTCGAAGGTAATATTTTGATTTTCTGAATTAAACTTTACCATAGTTTCTTGAAGTATAAAAGTAAAGGTAGGAGCAGTTAAGATTTTTAAATGAGTTTGATTACAATTTTTATACTCATAAATTTCTTTATTTAGTTCTTTAATGGTGTTTAGCAAAGTCATAGCTTTAGAAATTACGATTTTACCTTCAAAAGTAGGAGTAACTCCTTGTTTTGATCGGTTAAAGATTTTTAAACCAAGCTCATTTTCTAACTGGGTAATAGATTGACTCATCCCTGAAGTTGAAATAAATAATTTTTCTGCTGCTTTTGAAATTGACATCTCGTTTGCAACGTTTATAATATACTCCATTTGTTCAAAATTCATCGTTCCACCTCAACTTTAGCAGATTAAATCTATATTTTCATATATTCTACACTTGATTTTAATTTTTAATAAAGAAGATTCGAAAATCTGACCAGAATCCCATGAGTCCTTTCATGCACACGGTGTATTTAGAATGCAATTAAATTTCTCCTGTATCTAAAAGTTCAACCCTCACTTTTGTCCGAATCGGTACGGTTGTATAAACGAGAATTCCATTTATTTTTAGCATTCTTCCACCGATCGGGTTGATAAACGGTAAACTTTATTACAAACTGCAGAACTTTATTTTAAATTCATACCCGTCAGAATCAAATTTGCATTTTACTAAATTGTAAGTGACAAATTTTAATAGATAGTAAATTAAATGTAAAAGTTTCGTAAATGGGTTCTGGAGCAAAAAGATTAAATTGCATTGCTAGTAGTATCTAAAGGTCATTTTAAGTTTTACTTAATACGGTATACAGATTTATGGAATGTATTAAACGTTTCGAACCATGTTACGCTTCTTTCTGGCAAGGGGGACGACCACATTACTTAAAATCAATGTTCATTGCCTCGTATTATTATTCAAAATTATAAAAAGGCAAAAGGGAGGGAGAAAAAATGAAAAGAGTGAAATGGAAAAGGCAACAAATGATCATCTACATGCAAATAAAGGGATAGCAAAACGATGTTCAGCCGCCTGTAACAAAGGAAAGGGCGAGTTACCGGTGACGGCGCATGGAATGCCAAGTTTGTGAATCTGAAATTCACTGCAGAGGACGATTCAATCGGAAAGGGTGTTAATCGTATCGAGACAAGGGTAGATGGCGGCGAATGGACAAACACAATGAAGTCGTCGACATGATAGATATAATCAATGAGTTCCGCATCAAAGTTTCGCTACGGTTTTGTTTTTTACTCAATTTTACAAGCTTTTTGAACAGGCTCTTAAAATACTAAAAAATATGGAGGTTTTCTGTAATGAAAAGAATTTTATCCATTACCCTTGTATTAACGATGATATTCGTTATGTTATCGACCACCGCAGAAGCACTTGCAAACGAATCGGACGCCAAACTCGTCAAAATCGACAATATGCAGCCGGTTTACGGTCAAACGATCACCGCCAATGTAATCATGAATCATGGTTCAATGGGCAAAAATCTAAGATTTCAATGGCAAGTACAGGAATCACGTATAAGCAATCAATATATTAATGTAAAATCGGGTGGTACATCCAAAAGCTACACCGTAACGTTAAATGATATTGGTAAAAAATTGCGCGTTGTAGTTAGTTTACCAGCAAATGGTGACAAAAAAACTTCATTGCCCACGAACGCAGTAATGAATGCCAACCCCCTTATTGCATCGATGAAATTCGACAATAATTTAAAGGACGATGCAAATCAAGAGAACTTGGAAGGGAACGGAAATTATAGTTATGTAGACGGTGTATTACCCGGGACCAAAGCTCTGCACTTAGAAAGCGGAGACGGCAATTATGTCGGTACGACGCATAGCTTGAATTTTGGTAATGACAGTTTTACCGTATCCTTCTGGTATAAGGGCGATACGAACAAAAATCAGGTCATATTATCAAACAAGGATTTTAGTAACGGCTCTAACGCAGGCTGGGCGATTTACACATCAGCCAATTCGGTCAATATGAATTTAGGATTCCCGACCGCAAAAGAAAAGAACATTTCCTTTGGGCGCAATACGTTTAATGCTTCCGATTGGCGTTACGTGACATATGTTGTAGACAGAAATAAAATGCTCGCGTCGTTGTATATTGATGGTTACGAAATGGCTGAAACTACGCTGAAGCTCGGAACTTTAGATACATACAACCCTTTAAAAATAGGTGTTGACGGATTGGGCAACCTCGGCGGTAATTCATTCGATATAGCTGATCTGATGATTTGGAAAGGCGTATTAAGCAATGATGTAGTTCAAGCGAATTATAATAGTTACGCTGTAAATAAAGTAGATATGAACGCACTTAACAACACAATATCAGAAGCAAATACAGTTATAGCAGGCGGTCTCAGCAACGGTTACAGCAAAACTGATTTTGATTATTTGAAAAAGGTTTTGAAACAGGCAAATACGGTTGCAACAACGCAAAAAGAAAAATTATTTACACAGGAAACGATCAATTATTACGAACGTGAATTAACCAATGCCATTTTCATCTATCAAAAAAGTAATAAAACAGCAACGCCCGCCGATTTAAATATGATTGTGAACAGCGATACAGAAATCAGTGGTAATCCTGCTGCAATCGCGCGTGTGGAGGATGATTTCAGAAAAAGCCTGAAAATATTCTCGCAAGCCGACGTCATGTTGATTCCTGGAGACGTTACCGGCGGTAACAATGCCATCGAATATCTGTGGATGAATGAGCTGACAAACGTTTACAATAAACTTAAAGATGAAGGCAAATTTGACAATATTGCGCTTTATTTGGTAAGAGGCAACCATGATATGGGCGGAGCCGAAAAATTAATTCCTGTTGGTTCGGCGGGCGCGTGGAACGAATCTACGAAATCGTACGATAACAATTTCTTTAACGATGCTTATCGGGTCAAGATAAAAGGATATAATCTTGTGGTTTTTGACGGAAATTATGACAATAACAACACGTCTGGAAAAGCTAAAAATTTCCTTGATCAAATTAGAAAAGAACCGGATTACGATCCCACCAAACCGATATTTGTATCTTCTCACTTCCCTATAAGCGGGACCAATTGGGGATCGGGATGGAGCACCTCGGCAAGTAATAATGTAGGTAAATATATTGCTGACAATGATTTGTCGCAAGTGGTATATCTGTCAGGTCATACGCATTACGATCCGACCGACGAACGTTCACTCTATCAAGGTGCAGCTTCGTATTTCGATGCTGGTTCGACGAATTATTCCAGTTATATTGATGGCGGTCCGTCCGGCGGATATATAGAAGGTGCGTATATCAATTACCATACCACACCTCGCATCTCGAATTTCATAGAGGTTTATGGTACAAAAGTTATCATCAAACATTATAATTTAAGCACAGAAGAATTTGTCGGCATACCTTCTGTAGTCAACGTTGGCGAAGGCAAAGATGCTTTTACGTATAGCAAGAGCGATACAAGAGAGCTCATCGCTCCGCAGTTTGATGAGGGTATTACGATCAATTCCTTAAAAAGTAACGAACTTACTTTTACAATGAAGCAAGCCAATGACAATGTACGTGTGTTGGAATACAATGTTCAGCTTATCAACAAGCTTACCGGGGAAGTTGACAAATCGTTCAACAGTCTTTCGCTGCCGCTAGACAAGCCATTCGATGAACACAGGGAATATACGATTACAGGTTTATTGCCGAAAACTCCATATATACTCAGGGTATTTGCCGCGGATTCCATGTATAACCGTTCGTCGCAAGACATTGACCTCATAACAGACGGTGTTAAATTAAACAGCTTCACTGCACCTGCTGACAAAACAGGGGTGGCAATCGGAACGGCGAAGACAGCGGATGCCCTAGGATTACCAACGACAGTAGACTTAGTTACGGATGCGGGCAGCTTGAATGGGGTGGCCAAAGTGACATGGAATGTAGATGCTTCAAAGTATGATCCCACTGTAAAGACTGTACAGACCTTTACTGTAACTGGAACTGTAACTTTGCCAAATGGGGTGGAAAATCCCAATAACGTCCCTTTGACAACAAGCATCAGTGTAACTGTTGATGCAGCAGCTTTTATTCAGGCGGAAAACTATACCTCTATGAACAATGTAAAGAAAGAGGACACCAATGACATTGGCGGCGGACAGGCACTTGGATATATTGGTGCGGATTCTTGGATGGAATATAGTGACATCGATATTCCGTCGTCGGGAACTTATACCCTGCAATACAGGGTGGCTGTCAATAAGTCGGCAGGATCCGGCATCACATTTATCGTAGACGGAGTTCCGCAGAAGACAACGACATTGCCGGATACAGGAGGGTGGCAGACTTGGTCAACAGTGTCTGATGAGGTTACACTGGCGGCGGGGAAGCATACAATAAGGCTTCATGCAACAACAGACGGATTTAATATCAACTGGTTCAAACTATTGTATCCAACAAATCCAAATCCCAGTCTACATTGACAGGTTTACAGCGGGTGAACTCTGATCAAGCATTCAATCTGACGATGGATTGACCGGAGTAACAGAAACTGTAATACCGAAGACATCGTAGATTTCAAACCGGTTGCCGTGGATACGAACATAGGCGAAATTTAGGATGGATCGGTAATGAAACAGGGGGAGATCGATTTTCTCCCCCTTATCGATTTGGACGGGTTAATGGCACCAAAGGTGTACTAAAGCAGCATTTCCTCGCTCTACAACGGGAAACCGGCTCATATTTCATATGTAATGTGATAGTCGCTAGCGCCGTCGGTGTAGAAATTGACCTAATTGTTGTCCATTCGGTTGTTGTGAAAGATATTGACAGACACTGGGGGTAAAGACGCCGTTGAGAAGCTTGCTAGCGCAGGAGTGATTACCGGATATGATGACGGGAATTACACTTAATAAAGCTAGAAAAATTCTTTTTGCCATCCCGTGTTCCTCCAAATCTATTAATCTATTTCCTATTTAATCACGATAATCCATTTTTTAGTAAACGCTTTTTCAAAACTAGCCTTTTCTTTTTGTTCGTTTATCAAGGGTATTAGTATCAATTTAATCAAACTCTATTTTAAAGCAACATTTTAAGTTACCTAGATTCTAACTATTAATAAAAATATTGGGTATTAAGGTAAATTTATCTATATACTACTAAAATTAAATTAATAATGTCTAAGGAGTTTTATTAAAAATCCTGTGTTGATATGCAGGGTTTTTTCTTCTTCAAGCAACTGGCAGTTTAGTTGAACAATCTAATTAGCATTTGTTCAACAATCGGGCCAGATTCTTGAATTATTAAAGCAAGCATTATATCCATTTTTTTACATATAATCCCATGTTGGTGTTTGAATTTAGGGAGGAGATAGCAGAATGATTGGAAAACAAATACAAAAGGATGTCATTGTTGTTGGGGGAGGACCAGCTGGCATGATGCTGGGCTTATTATTGGCTAAGGTTGGTGTTCAAGTAATCGTCTTGGAGAGCCACGATAATTTTGATCGTGAATACCGTGGAGAGGTGCTTCAGCCCCGCTTTATTCAATTGCTTAATCAATTAAAATTGCGTGAGTATATCGAACAATTGCCTCATTCTAAGCTAAAGAAAGGTGCTTTTTATCATTATGATAAAAAGAAAGGTGACATTGATTTTACTTCCATGATTGCAGAAGCACCTTATGCTCTCTGGATTCCTCAGCCTATTTTACTTCAAGCACTATACAAAAAAGCAAAGGAATATCCAACGTTTAATATGATGTTTCATGCCCCGGTAAAAAAACTGCTCGAGAAGGATGGAACAGTGACAGGAGTGGTTGTTGAGCAGGAGAATAAAGAGCTACTTGAAATCCAGGCAAAAATAATAGTCGGAGCTGATGGACGGTTTTCTACGATTCGTCGTTTAGGTGGTTTTGAATTAGAATATCAACATTATCCTGGTGATCTAATCTGGTTCAGTGTAAAACGGCCTTCTCATTGGGGAGAAGAATTGCGATTTAAAATCACAGAGGGACACAGCTATATAACACTGCCGAAATACCCTGATTTACTTCAAGTAGGCATTGCTTTACCACGGGGCGAATGGAAAGAAACACAGCGTCAAGGAATAGAAAATTTTCGTCAAGAAATTATGCATGCTAACAAAGGATTTCATGAATTTGCTGAATCTTTGGTTGACTTTAAATCATTCGTACCGCTTCAAGCTAAAAATCATATGGTTAAAACGTGGGCAAAGAATGGCTGCTTGCTGATCGGTGATGCTGCTCATTGTTCATCTCCTGTAGGAGCAATAGGAGTTTCTTTAGCAGTAACGACAGCAGTTGTGGCGGCTGATGTTATTTGGGATGCGCTGCAAAAACGTGATGTCTCAGCTAAAGTTCTCTGTAGAGTTCAGGAAATTCGAAGTGAAGAGATTGAGGAAATTCACCAAATTCAAGAGCGAATGGGAAAATTGTTTTTTACTTCGTCAAAATTTGTAAAAGGGATCCGACCATACATTGTATCTACTGCTTTCAAAACTCCTCTTTTTTCGATGATCCAGAAGAAGCTATTTGTCATGAAAAATCCTGTAGCTATTAATCCTGAATTTGTATTCGATAAATAACAAGATAACGCTTATCTTTCTTTATTGTAATAACGGTTTTTGTTCCATAATCGGGCGCTTTAACGGAGCAACGAAAAAAGCCTAATTTCTCAAATATAAAATGTTGAGAAATTGGGCTTTTTAATATGGTAATTTCCTTAACGTTGTAAATCAGCGGTTATCTTAACTTGGACGTGAGAACTATTGGAGTATCAATGGTTCTCACATCATTTACATGTATTCAATGTTAATATTGATTTAAAAAAGTTTGATCATTAATGATATCATGTTAAATTAACGGACCCTACTTGAAGAAGCATATACTTTTTTATTCAGTTATGAGGCAAGGCGCTTACCAAGCAATTGAAGATGTAAATATTTTGGCAAAATGTATTAAAAGAAATAACTATGTTGAACAAGCATTTAAACAATATGATGCATATCGTCAAAAACGTATTCAAGATTTATATAAGCAATGCTGGCAACCAAGAGATGAACTAAGTTATCTGAAGCAATCGCCCCCTTGAAACCGAATAGGAGAGCAACATTTCAAATAATGTTCCATGATATTATTCTCTATGAAATATAACTATGTTTGAACAAGGAGATGGAAGCATGAGTAAGTTAGCGGGCAAAATCGCTTTAGTTACAGGATCAAGTCGAGGAATTGGCCGCAGTATTGCATTGCGTCTGGCACAAGAGGGAGCCTTTGTTGTCGTTCATTACGGGAAAAGACGTAATGAGGCAGAAGCAGTTGTTCACCAGATCGAGCAAAGCGGAGGAAATGCTTGCGCGATTGGTGCTGACCTTAGTACTCTAGATGGTATTCAAGATTTATTTACTACTTTTGATGATACTATTCGGGAATATATGGGCGGTGACGGATTCGATATTCTTGTCAACAATGCTGGAATTGGTCAAATTATCAGTTTAGAAGAGACGACGGAAGAATCATTTGACGAGGTAATGAAGATTAATGTCAAAGCACCACTTTTTGTTACTCAGCAAGCTTTGCCACGTTTAAAAGATGGAGGACGGATTATTAATATTTCATCTTTTGTGACACGTGCAGCTTCTCCAAGTGTCTTCACGTACAGTATGTCCAAAGGTGCTATCGACACATTTACGCGTCTTCTAGCCAAACAACTAGGGAGCCGTAATATTACGGTAAACGCCATCCAGCCTGGAATTATTAATACAGAGATGAATGCTGAGAAAAACCTTGATGGACAAAAATATGCGGCTGGTCTTTCAATCTTCAACAGATGGGGAGAACCCGAGGATGTGGCAGATATTGCCGCCTTTCTCGCTTCCTCAGACAGCCGTTGGGTAACTGGTCAATTGCTCGATGCAAGTGGCGGATCTCATCTATAGAACCTGTAAGATAACGAATTTATAAGGATCTTCAAATGAAGTGACCTCAAAAAGTTAGACACATATTTTAAGCAGTTACTGAGGAATGAACTCTGTATTGGACAGGGCTCATTCCTTTAATTTTCCTTTAATTCATTTGTTATTGTAAATAGTAAATGTACTTCTCCAATTCTGAAATGAAATGTTCCATACTTTCAAATTCTTGATAATAAAATAGTTCAGATTAGTGGATTAACTCCCGTTGAGTCTAAATCGGTAAAACCGGGTGAAAAACTAGATACATTAGCAAAATTAATCTTTTGATTATTTCCAAAATTCAATCTAACATCTGATATAATTAGTTAGTTGAAAAAAGTACTAAGGGATGGTGAATTTCATTGAAAATTCTTGAAACGGATCGACTTGAAACAAAAGTAATTCTAGATCGATTAACCGCCTCATTTTTCGAAGCTTTTACTAATAAAAATGGAAATAAACCGAATGTACGCGCCCTCACCGAATTATTTATTCCAGAGGCAATGATCATTAAGAATACAGATTGCGCTCCTATTATTTATAGTCTTCAGCAGTTTATCGAACCCCGTGAGAAACTATTAAGTGAAGGGAACTTGATAAATTTCAAGGAAGAAGAATTGTACGAAATCACAGAGATTTTCGGAAATATCGCTCATCGCTTCAGCCTGTATCGAAAAATAGGTGTATTGTCTGGCGAAGCTTTTGATACAATGGGCATGAAAACAATGCAGTTCATTCGTACTCCCTGTGGTTGGAAGATAAGCTCAATAGCTTGGGATGATGAAAGAATGGGCTTAACCATTCCGGAAAGGTATCGAAAAAAATAACTATGCAAAAGACTCTCTTCTCATCTAATTGCTCCAAAGCATGCGGTGACATAGCTTTGGGGATTTCCAATTATCTTGAAAAAGTAGATGACGTAGCCTAGTATTTGTAATGATCTTCAACAATCGGGCGCTTTTCTTGAATAAGAAGGCGTCTTTTTGAATTGTACTGGATTCTGGAACAACAATTATTAGGGATTGTATATATATTAATGCGTAGAAGAGATTGTGAAGGATTACACTTAAACTATCGTGGCAGGTTACTTCAAGAAAGAATTAAACAATTCAACGAAGAAATCAATGGATTATGCCATTATAGGAGGATTTTATGTCCAATTTTATTAATGTAAAGGACTTTAAAAAATGGATACTAGAGAAAAATATAGAGCGAGAAACTATTGAAGGGTTTTGGGAGACTTTTAATAATTGGAAGGAAGAGTACCCTGAAGAATATGAAGATACATTTAAGGAAGGCTTTAAATCTGAGAAACTTTCCATTTATATTAATACAGTTACTTTTACAATTACAAACTATCCAGATGAGGACTTTAATCACGTAGTTATAAGACTCAATTTTGAGTACGATGATTCAGTGATAGGCGAATATAGAATGGTTTTTGATTATGAAACAGGTGAAGTATTTGATGATATATTTTGTGTGTATTAATTTTGCACCTTTCTTAAGCTTACGGGTAATATAGTTGAAGAATGGTCAGTTATTTTTATTCAACAATCGGGCCAGATTGTTGAGGAAAATTCGCTTAATGGAATGTAAAAATTCCTAGAATATACATTTTTACGTGGCAATAAAGGTAGCACCTAAATAGGCATATGCTTGAAATAGCAAAATAATTAGTGAATAATTGATGATATTTATTTATTTATAAACCAAACAGAAGGTAAATTCGTCTATATATTTAAAAGGGTAAAGCGAGACTTCTCGCAATATAAGGATTCAGTAAAAAATTTTAGATTGGAGTTTATACAAGAATGAGAATTTTTTCCAAAGTAGTTTTAATAATCCTATTGTGTCTGTATCTATCAATTCTTACAAAATTAATATTATTTAAGCATCTTCCTTTAGAAATTATAATTAGCAATTTTACTTTCAAAAGTAATGATGACTTCTCCTGGTATTACACGAGTAATTTCATACCTTTCAAAACAATTATTTATTATTTGTTTTTAGCAGATATAAATTTAAATATTCGAATTGAGAATTTAGGTGGAAATGTTATTGGTTTTGCACCTTTTGGTTTCATTATTCCGTTATTATCTAAAAAATTTCTAAGCTTTAAAAATGTCGCTATTGCCACAGCTTGTTTAAGTCTGTTATTTGAACTTACTCAATTAATTTTTAAATTCGGTAGTTTTGATGTTGACGATTTGATTTTAAATACACTTGGGGGAATGTTAGGGTATGTACCAATTAAATTGATTCGGTTATTAATAAATCAAAAACAAACGTATAGCGCCAAAGATGCTTTATAGTATATAAAGGGGGAAATCTTACGGGAGTTGTTTGTTGTGTCATACTTCTTAAGAGCGTCTAAAGTAAATAAAAAATATAATACATATAACGTTTAAATGCACCACCAAAAACCATAAATTACACCAGATCGATAGCTTTACTTTCTGAAAATTTCGATACTATAATAATATTATTTAATGTATGGTAGAAAGGGGTATTTATATTGGTTGTACAACTCGAAAATGTTTCTTTAAGTCGAGATGGTAAATGGATTTTAAAGGATATTAATTGGCAAATTAAAGCGGGAGAAAACTGGGTACTTTTTGGATTAAATGGCTCTGGAAAAACAGCCATTTTAAATTTGCTAAATGCTTATTATTTCCCGACAACAGGAAAAATAGCTGTTTTAGAAATGGAATTTGGGAAAACATACCTTGGCGAAAAACTTCGTAAGCAGATTGGCTTTGTATCGACTTCACTGCAAGAAAAGTTTTATCCAAGTGATAGTGCATTTGAAGTTGTATTAAGCGGTGCCTTTGCTTCCATTGGTTTATACGAAACCCCATCAGATGAAATGAGAAAAAAGGCGATCACGTATCTAGAGAACCTTGGATGTATTGAGTATGCAAATAGAAATTATGTGACATTGTCACAAGGTGAAAAACAACGAGTGCTGATTGCTAGGGCATTGATGTCAGACCCTTCATTGCTTATTCTTGATGAACCAACTAACGGATTGGATTTTATTGCACGCGAGCAGCTGTTAGAGTCAATTGACAGAATGGCCAAAAGCCCCGGGGCGCCAACATTGATTTATGTCACCCATCATGTTGAAGAAATATTGCCTGTTTTTAATAAAACATTATTATTAAAACAAGGACAAATTTTTGCATTAGGAAATACTCAAGAATTAATCTCAAGTGAGCCTCTTTCTACGTTTTTCGAGTTACCAGTACGTGTATTATGGGAGAATAATCGACCATTACTGTCCAAACTTCAATTTATGAATGGCAGATAAAAGGGAGATTGGGGGTCAGTCCTCTGGCACACTATTGCTTTAATACCCAGGGGACTGTAATTATAGCGATTCTGTCATTTCATAACCATAAAAAATAATCCAACCTTGAGCTAGCAAGTTTATATGGATTATTCTACCGTATAGTCGACCCCTTAGAGGGAACCGTCTATTGCTGGACCGGACATGTAAGAGCATGCTCGGTCTTTTTTAATTTATGAATTCCTTACATTTATTATACCCGCCACTCGAAAAATAGAAACTGCTTTTGCTTAAAAGATTTTCTTAATAACGCATCAAGGGTTTTGTCAGATTAATATGACCGGCAGGGCCTTGGTCACTTAAGTTGGTGCAAAATTAAATCTCTTACAAGCAATCGCGAAACTAGTTTATAATAGAATGATAACTGAATTTATCGTAGGATTTAATTCCTATGACTTTAGAAGATATAAGTAGGTGGGCACAATCGACATCATCGAAACACGGGTGAGAGGTTTTATTACAGATATCCAGCACCCTAGTCAAAAAAAGAGAATCAATATGAATGATTTAGAACTGCAATTACGCAAGCTGATGGATGATTATTTTGAAATGGATGGGTATTCGCTGTTTTTTAACACCATTCAAACGTTACAAGCGGAAGGGGAGCTGATCCCGATTCAAAATAAGCAATATAATGGGAAAACACCCGCGCTTGCTTTATATTACTGGGTGAATATCAAAGCTCATACAACTAAATGGAATCGTCTTGAGATGATGAAATTAAGTGATCAGTTTGATTTTTCCTATTATGAACGGCATCCCGAATGGCAAACGAAAGAGGAATGGAATCGAATCCAGAATGTCTATTCATTCTTACAATCGAGTCATGAGCGAGAATGGGTGTCAGTCGAAGAAAGAAGCTTGGAGCTATTCGGCCATGAAAAATTCCTGCTCGATGGCGAACAATTTTCGGATAGCAAAGGCTTTTTAACGAGAATTGGTATCGGAGAAGAACAGCTTAAAATGGTGAACTATGGCGAGCCATTTGTGTTTTGGCTGAAGCAAGGAAAAGCAATCCATGAGATTCAACGGATTCTCATTGTCGAAAATCTATCATTCTTCCATACTTCGATTCAATTATTAGAAGCCGGCCAGCTTGATTATGAGCCTGATGTAATTATTTATGGGGAAGGCACAAAAATAGAACGAAGCTTTTCGTTTTTCTTTCGCATGTTTCCGCCAAACAACTATCTTTTTTATTACGCAGGCGATCTTGATGCGGCAGGGTACGGAATCCTTATCCGGATGATTGAAAAATATCCAGACAGTTGTATTCAGCCTGCCTTAAAAATATATCGCAAAATGCTTGAATGTCTTGAACAAAAAAATGATCAAAAACAAGGTCAAACACAAAATCTGAAGTTTCGAGATGCCTTCTTTCAATGGTTTACAGAAGAGGAGCAAGCATTACTCATGCAATTATGGATGGAAAATAAGCGGATTCCACAGGAAGTCCTGACAATCGAAACATGGAGGCGATGGATGTGAACGAATCATGGGAAGGATTCGCAGGAAGAATGCAGCGATTAAATCCATTGTTTGAGCTTGGGAGGGGAATGGATGTAGGAGAGCTGAAACCCTATGTTCAAACTATTCTAATGCAAGTGCTCCTCACCATCTTTTACCGGGAATTAAATGATGATGATGGAAGAAAAAAGTCTGATATTAAGTATATGGTGGAAGATGCGATTAAACAAATGAAGCTTCTTGCAGACGATAAGCAAATTGAGCGGATCACAAGCGGACTTTTATATTCAGGAAAAGAAGAGTACAGCCAGCCGTTTGAAGCGTTATATTACGATGAAATCAGGCAGGCATGGGAGACTCAGGTGTTCCGCTATGTCACGATGGATGAGTTATACACGAATTTAGAGATGGGCGGATCCATTGTTTATAAACTAACCGAGGTCTCTCAGGAAATGATTTTTATGAGCAGGGAAATGGCGGAGGAATTCTCCATCACCATCGAACAACTCTACAGTATGCAGCTGATTAAAAACGGAAATTTCCGTAAAGCGACTCGAAACCTCGATCACCTCATTTCACGCGTCAACCGCTTAATGGCAAAAGAATTCTCCTTTCAAAAGGAAATGATCAACAATCCAAAAATCTTATTAATGGAAGAAGAAATGCAAAGGGCAGACAATCGTGCTGAAATCGAAAACCAATTTGAAGAGGAAAAAACGCACTTCCGGACCATTACGAGTATGATTGAAAAAACGAAACGAAGAAATGAAGAAGATGACGATGTCCAAAAAGAATTGCATCTTCTCCAAGAAAAAGTAGGCCATACGAGACAATTGCATGATCGTTTTGCGAAGCTCGTTATTCAAAACATTTCCTATGAGATGAAATTAAAGGCCGAAAATCCATCGTTATTTTGGGAAAATAGCTTGGTGTCATTCCGCGAGCATTTTTATGAAAATATGTTCATGAAGGAAGGCGTTCGTTCTTTTACGGAAATCGAAACCGTACTGTCTCCTTTGTTTGCACCGAAGAATGAATTCATTCTGCCGCTTGATTGGATTTGGGGTGAACAGGAATTCGATGATAAACAAGTGACCGATGTGGTCATCGAAGAGGAGCCCGAGGAAGAAATCACTCAGGTGCGTGTGACGGACTGGAATTCTGTAAGTAAGGCTTGGAGTTATGTTTTTCAACAATTACAAGCAACAGGAGAGTTTTCATTAACTGAATTATCCACCTTTCCATTCGAAGTGCAGGACCTATGGTTTGAAGAATCGGAAACTATTGATTTATGGATGATGTTTGATAAGAAACCGCTTAAAGTTCAAGTGCTGCATCGGAAGGAAGAAACCTTAAGCGATGAAAGGGAAATTCTTCTTTATAAACTACTGAACGAATACCCGCAATTTCAAGTGTTTGAAGGCATGAAGCTGTTTACGACGTTTGATCCTCGGGCGGAGCCTATTCTGTGGCAGCGAACGAAAATAACCCCTTTTAAACTATGTTTACAGGAGGCCCAATAAATGAGTGCAGAAACAACCAAGAGAGCAGCAGCTGTCTATTTTACTCTATTAAAAGATAAAGTCATTGATGAATATAGTGAACACTTTCAGACGTATTTTGATCCGGAGGTAAGACAGACCGTTCTTTTATTAGCAGACGAATCAGGCACCTATATCATTGAATCGCCTAAACGTATTCAATTGATTGTCCAGCCAACCGGCTCCGTTTTTGCGACCAATTTTACGCATATGAAGGAAAAGCATAAGCAAATCGAGACGAAAAGACATTTTCATCTCATTAGCATTGTGATTATGTCCTTTTTAGCCAGCATCGACCGCAACCAGGCAGCCAAAATCCGGACACAGCGAGAAGGGATTAGCTACTACACATTAGAACGTCTTGTCAATGATCTGATCATGAATTGGGAAAGCATTCTAAAAACTAAGCCTAACTTCGGTGATGAAGAACGCATTGATATGAAGGAAGTTGTTACTACATGGAAATACATGGAAGTGGAAACGGACGATTATGGCGCTAAAAAAGCAAATCGACGAACGAGAATTGGGTTAATTGCCAGTGCAATGCGCTTACTGGAGTCGGAACGGTTAGTTGTCATTCTGGATCGGGACGATATTCCAAAGGTGATTCCAAAGCAAGAGCTGTTTGAACGGATTGAATACCTGTATCACGATTATGATCGCTATGAATTATTGAAACAATTAATGACATCAGAGGAGGATGGGCATGCCGAAGATTCATCGAATTAGAATTGTGGGCCTGAAGTACGATGGCATGCAAAAGCAATATAAAAATACCACGTTTAACTTCCATAATGAGGAAACGTCGACAAATGGTCTCATTTCGATGATGAACGGCGGTGGGAAAGGGGTTTTCCTTCAGACCATCTTCCAAATTCTCAAACCAGGAACGGCGTGGGGGAAACAAAACAATCGGTATTATCAGCAATTTTTCTTTAATAATAAGGAGCAATTTATTCCTTATACCTTTCACGTTGTGATTCAGTGGGAATTAGATGGTGCGGACCGCCGTCATCTCGTCACGGGAGGAATGTTTTCAGCTGAACAGCGGATCTCGATGAGTGAAGAAAGTGGAAATGAAAGTAGAACACTGGAACAGGAAGCCAAAATCCTCCCTACTTTTACGTTTTATACAAGAGAGTTTGAACGGAAAGAGGAGGCAGCTCTTGAGCATATTCCACTTGTTGAAAATGAGGAAGTGGCTGACACCGAAGCTTTGAAGGACTATTTAAAATGGAACGGATATGATGTATACCGAGATCTGAAAAAGCATTACCGCATTCTGGATACATACGGAATTAACCGTAAAGACTGGGATATCTTGAAGGACATTAACAAAGATGAAGGCGGTGTTGGAAAATACTTTGAGGGAGCAGAAGATGATCATTCCTTGTTCCAAAAACGAATCATTCCAACGGTTAGTCAAATCTTACATCGAACAGACCATCAAAAAAACGATCTGGTAGAAATCTTCAAGAGTCAGGCAAGTATTGCGAAGGACCTGCCAGTACTTTTAAAAAGAGAGCAAGCACATAAGGAGTTCTTAGAGGACATTATCCCTTTTGACGAGCACCTAGCAAAGGGGATTGAACATAAAGAATTCATAGAAAACAGTATTAAGGTTGGCCGGCAGCTGCTTGGTGCTTTAGAGCATTTGAAAAAAACTGAAGAAGAAACGCTCCTTACGTTAGAAAAAGACAGTGAAAAACTTACCTTAAAACAAGCAAATTTACGCTTCCAAAAAGACAACTTGGAGTTTGCAAAAGCGCATAGGGAAGTACTAGATTGGGAGAAGAAATTAGCAGAAGAACAGAAGAAACACACGTCCTTACAAGAAGCTGTGAAGGAAAAACAGGAACGAAGAGAAGAGCTTGCCTTTCAGACGATCTTAAAAGAGTGGTATGAATACGAACAAACGATTCGCTCATTTTCCCAGCAAATTGCGAAATTGGAGCAAAACAGCGGCTTAGTGCAGGTTAATCAAAGAATGGATGAAATCAAAAAAGAAGCTTTAGCGCAATGGGAAACTTCTTACCAATCCATACAAGAGGCCATGATGCAGTATGATGGCTACCAAAGGTTCTTAAAGAAAAAAGAAACCGAATTGTCGCGCCAGGATAAACAAATGACTAAGGAGATTGCTCAGCTCAGCGCAGTAATTGATAGTCTCTATACTCAAATGCATGCGTTCGAGTCTAAGGAAGAAGCGCTTATAACCGAGTTTGGCGACCGCATCACCTATGATTTAAAGGGTTATATCGAAAGCCTATCAAAACAAATTGAAAACAAAAAGGCTCAGTTAGAAGAGCTGGATGTCAAAGATCAAGAATCTACGGAAAAGCAAAAGCAGTTAGCGGCATCACACGGGACACTTGCTCAATCGATTACGTTTTCAGAAGAAAAATGTGAAGAGCTAAAGCAAGCAAATGAAGTGCAAACTCAAAAAGAAGCAAAACTAGTAGAGAAGCTTCGTGGTTTACTAGAGGATGTCACGGTGCCGTTAAGTCATGCTCTATTATCGAAGTATGCTCTTCAGATAGAAGAACTACTGGGCCAGAATAAGCAACAAGGGGAACAACTGAAAAAAGAGCTTTGGGAAACACAGCTCGACCATTCCTTAAATGATGATCATTTCTGGATTGCCAATAAGGATGTGAAGGAGTTAAAGGAATGGATTGATGAAAAAACGGGGATTGATGTGTTTTATGGAACCCAATTTCTTCAATCTTTAAGTCCCGAGGATCTAGTGAAATACCTTTTGACTAATCCGCTCCTCCCATATGGTTTGGTCGTCAGCCAGCATCAATGGCAAAAAATTAATCAGCAGGTTCTTTCCGGAAGATTGTTTAATAGTCCTGTTCCCATCTTCCTGCGTGAGGAAATGAACAAAGAAAGGGACCAAGCTTCCTTTGTCATTATTAACGGAACCGAAAAAGCGCTATTAACGGATAAAAATCAATTCTCTAGCTGGAAAATTAGTATTGCGAAACAAATAGAAGAAAAGCAAGAAACGCTTGTAGAAATGGAAAAAACAGAAGCGACCTTCCGTCGTATTTTAAAAGAAATCGATCGATTCCTATCAAGGGAGCTTTCCATTGATCTCGAACGAACGCTCAGTCAGGAACAGAATGCTCTTCTTTCTCAGAAAACACAACTTCAAGAAATTATCACACAAGTGGAAAAAGAGAAGGAATTACAGCTTCAGTTAAAAAAACAGCTGGAAAAAACGAAACGAAAACGTAAAGAACTTTCTACTGCTGTGGAAACATTAGCTAAATTTGCTGAAGAAAAAACGCTTCATCAAGAAAATAAACAGGTGAAGCTAGAGAAAGAGAACCAAAAGGAAGCTTTGACCATCAAGCAGCAGGAAATAGGTAAAGAGTACCAAACCCTCGTTGAATTGCAAAACAAGTGGAAGCAAACCTATTTTGAATGGAAGCTAACCATCGAACAAACGATCAAAGAAATTGCCGCCTTTATAAATGTTGCAGCGTTTCCTACAGAAGAAAAAGCAGACCTATGTGAAGAGGTTCCGCGTCTTTCACCACATCTTTTAGAAGAGATTTATGGGAGAACGAAAGAGTTAAAGCAGCTGCAAAAATCAAAAGAAGAGCAAGCTAGTGAATTATTGGTGATTCAGGCGACAAAAGAATCAGAACAAAAGCAGCAAAAGAAATTAGAGAAAAAACTGATGGCTCATCAAAAGGATTGGAAAGAAGTTCCTGAACCAGATGAACCGATTAGTATATTGGAAAATATACTGCAAACCGCACAGAAGGAAGCAAAGACAGCGGAAAAAGAAGAACGTGAACAAGGTACTGCTGTAACCGTAGCAGAAACCTCCATACAGCATGCGATCCAGCAGCGTGAAAAGTTAGGAAAGAAGGTCGCAAAGCATGAAAAACAGCCTGAAGAATGGGAAGACCTTGACTTAGAAGTAAAGGCCGTAGAAATTAATGACCAAACGAAAATCGCGAAGGATGAATTAAAGAAGACAGAAAAACTCCTAAAGGAAACAGAAGCCAATATTACAGGCTATGAAGGGGATTTGTTAACCTTATCTGTTATTCTTAAGGAGGAAGCAGCAGTATTCACGGATCAAGATGTCGAAAAAATAAAGAATCAAGGAAAAACATGCATCTTATCCTGGTGTGAAGAGCATCAAGCGATTCAGGAAGAAGGTCAAGAGAAGCATGCGAAAATCGAACAATCATTGCGCAATTTAAAGCTCGCGATTGAAGGAAAAGATTGGGAGATTCGTTTTAAAAATGAAGTTTTAACAACACTTGACCATATGGATACAAGGCATTATTCGCATATTCAAACCATTGTTAAAAATATGAAGCGTTTTTCACAAAGTGGATTGGAGCAATTAGAACGGGACAAAGAACGAGCTGAAAAGGCGCAAAACTTCTGGGCCAGCCGTGCCAGCATGAAGGTGATGAGTATTTCAGAGTCGATTCGTTCGATGATTGCGAAAATGAAGCTGAAAAATGAACGAGGATCGTTCCCGCTTGTCCAGCTCAAAGAAGACATCCTGCCGAAAAGGGCGGAAGAGATTGAGCCGTTACTGAAGCAGCATTTTGTAGCGGCCATTAACAAAATTACGAAACAGTTTGATATGATTGATAACAACAATCTATCATTAGATCAAGAAATCAAACAGCTCATTAGTGATGAGCAAATTTTATTTGTATCGCTTCGAAATCGATACCCTGAGCTGCTTGTCTATAACATGCGGACGGATAACGCCTTTATGTATGGCAAGCCAAAAAGGGAGCATTATTCGACCTGGCAGACGATTAATCAAGGATCTAAGACGAAATCGGACGGAAGCGGTGGACAAAAGCTTTCCGCTCGAATGGTCATGATGATGATGTTATTATCAGTGAAAAGCGAAAACGATCAAAGCTGGGTGCCTTTAGTCTGTGATAATCCATTTGGACAAGCTGCATCGCCACATGTTCTTGACCCGATCTTCGCTGTTGCTGAGAAACTGAAATTTCAATTCATCGTCGTGACACCACCTGAACTGGTGAAAACGGAAATAAGCCAACGATTCGATGCCTACTATAAATTGGACTTTATTCGTGAAAAAGGAAAAGAAATCGTTTCAGACACCATTGTTCCAGCATTTCGGATCTATCAGGGGGAGGAAGTTATTCAATAGGGTAAACTTATTTTATGATTAACTTGCTTGATCGGGGTTATAGAGGTTGTTTTGAGAACGGAAGATTTAACAATAGGATATCGCTCAACGATGGCGAAATTCTTAAGAATTTTAGAAATTGGCGCGATTATCTAAAGATAATCGCGCCTATTTCATGTTTAGGGCCATATTGTATTCGACTTACATATAAAAAAAAGAAAAACTAATTTACGTAAGCCAAAGTTGAAATATACCAAAGAGTATGATAAATTAAATGGAAATTAGAGGTGAAAAAAATGCTGTCTCTTATTAATATCCCTTCTCTGTCACAATTCCATCATCATAAAAACTAGCCTTGCTATTCGATTTTTTAGTCGTATATAGGAAGGCTATTTCTCATTAAACCGTATTGATTAAGTTTTAAAACTTAAATCTAGTGCGGTTTTTTATTTTAACAAAATAATGGAGGTAAAGAAGATGAAGAAAATGAATTATCAAAACGTAAAGGGTACACAAGATTACTTACCGAACGCAGAAGTCGTAAGAAGAAATATTAGGAGATCTTTAGAAGACGTTTTTATGCTTTACGGCTGTAAACCCTTAGAAACACCAATTTTAAATTACACAGAATTGCTTGCTTCTAAGTATGGCGGAGGTGCTGAGATATTAGAGGAAATGTATACTCTGACAGACAGAGGAGAAAGAAATTTGGCACTTCGATACGATCTTACTATCCCATTTGCAAAAGTTGTAGCAATGAATCCCACTATCAAGATGCCTTTTAAAAGATATGAAATAGGTAAAGTATTCAGAGACGGTCCAATCAAAGCAGGACGTTTTCGTGAATTTACTCAATGCGATGTTGATATTGTGGGAGTGGAATCACAAATTGCTGAAGCAGAATTAATGATGATGGCATTAGATGCATTCCGTAAACTTGGTTTAAAGGTAATGATCCAATTTAACAATCGGAAATTATTAACGGGTATGTTAGAAGTGTTTAATACAGGGGAGGACAAAATAAATAAAGTTGTTTTAATCCTTGATAAACTTGAAAAATTGGGATTAGAAGCGGTATTATCGGAGCTGACTGAACAAGGTCTTTCAGCTTCCACTGTCCAATCCATTAAACAGTTTTTGAACGATAAAAATAATAAAAGTTATAGCTACTTTGAGCCTTTCGCTAAACAAAATAAACAAGTTGAACAAGGATTAGAAGAATTGAAAGAACTGGAAACCTATTTAGTTTTCCTAAATGTTAATAGTGAATGTGTATTTAATCCGTTCTTAGCAAGAGGATTAGAGATATATACTGGCACTATTTATGAAGTTTTTTTAACAGACAAAACCATAAGGTCAAGCATTGGCAGTGGTGGTAGATACGACAATGCAATTGGTGGACTCATTGGTACAAATGAGAAATTCTCTACGGTTGGAGTATCATTTGGTTTAGATGTCATTTATACCGCTATACAATTATCGAAGGAAAACATCCCAGAAGAATCGACTGTCGATTTTTACATAATACCAATGAATACTCAAAAAGAATCATTATTAGCAGCAAGCTATTTAAGAGAACAAGGGTATACAGTCGAATTGGAAATGGGGAACAAGAAGTTAGGCAAAGCCTTAGATAAAGCAAATAAAGAGAAAGTACGTCAGGTTATCATAATTGGTGAGGAAGAAGTAAAAAATAATCAATTTAAAATCAAAGATATGTTAACTGGTGAAGAAAAAACTGAAGGTTTTCTATTTAATAAATAATATATATAACTGCATCTTCATTTCCCTTCTAAGAACGAGTTAAATTCCATTCTTTGTGGTGTAGAACTTGGGTTGGATTGCTTGCGGCTAGATTGTAGCATTAACACTATGCGTCACAAATATCAAAGGAGGCAAAAAAGTATGAAAATCATTGTTACCAGTATATTCGTACAAGATCAAGACATGGCACTGGAGTATTATTCAGAAAAGCTGGGGTTTGTAAAAAAGGAGGACGTTCCCGTCGGAGAATTTAGATGGATAACGCTTGTTTCTCCAGATCATCAAGACGGTACCGAGCTTTTACTTGAACCGAATAACCACCCTGCTGCACAGGAGTATCAAAAGAAGATATATGCTGATGGCATCCCAGCAACAATGTTTGGGGTTGCAGATGTTCGCAATGAGTACGAACGATTAATGAAAAATGGCGTAAAGTTTACTATGGAGCCGACAAAAATGGGGAATGTCACAATAGCTGTATTTGACGATACATGTGGCAACCTTATTCAGATAGTGCAGAAGTAAATTCATGACAAAGTAACGTAGTTCTTAACAACTTTTATTGGTAAGTTGTAAGTTCGGAGAGTAGTACAAAAAGGATAGATAGAGCATGGTTATATTCTGCTCATCTATGCTTTTTTATTTACCCCAGCTTAAAAGATTATTTCTTTTTGACTTTTACTAATCCTTTCCCTAAATTACCTTTTTCAAAATAGCATGTGACTTCATCATCGACTTTTATATCATCATCCGAATCGATGTTTTTAGTAGAAAAAATGATCCCTGTCCCGTCATTACTTTTTCCGTAGTAGCGATTGCCTTCAATTTTGCTAATCTTATATTCTACTGTAGTGCACGCCGACGTAAATGGGGCTTTCAATATTGTTCGGAAACATGTTGGTGGTGCCTTTGAAGGACTTGATAAAAAACAATTCCTTCAATCTCCTAAGAAGATCATCATCGTGAAAAGTAAGAAAAAAGCAAAACGGAAGAAAAAAGCAAAGCTGAAGACTTCGGCCTGATGTATTAGCGGGACCTGTGGTGGCCCACGAAAAGACAATGGGGTTTTTTAATTTATGAATAAGCCTTTTGATAGAAGCGAATAGTTAGCTGAGCATGATACAATGAATATGAAAGACTTGTTTAAAAATGAAGGATTTGCTAATTTAAGGAGGGAATGGAATGTTTACATCAGTAATTGATTTCTTAAACGAATGGAAACAAGAAGCAGCTGTTACCCAAAAAGTGCTGGACGAGTTGACAGATGAATCGTTGAATCAGGAAGTTTCTCCAGGATTATACAGTATTGGAAGCGTAGCTTGGCACATTACTGGAGCAGTTTACTACTTTCCTTCACAGGTAGGATTAAAATTCGAAATTCCTGATCTTCAAAAAGAAGCACCGAAATCAGCTGCTGAAATCAGTGAGACCTACAAAACAGTAAGTCGGCGGTTAACTCAAGCATTTTCTGAACAGGTTTCAGATGAAAAAATGAAAAAAATCGTGAATTTATTTGGGATGGACATGCCAGTTCAAGCTGTTTTCCGTCTGCTAATTCAACATCAAGCTCATCATCGCGCACAATTGACTGTCCTTATGAGACAAGCTGACTTGAAGGTTCCTGGCGTATATGGTCCTAGCAAAGAAGAATGGGAAGCAATGAATGCTCAAAAGAGCTGATATCGTCAATGATGCAAAAAAGCCGGATCCTCCCGTTTATTCGTACTTCCAGAATTTATTTCATTGCTTAACACAGATTGCACACTGAATCCGTTTTTATATTCGTTGAAGAAAAATGATATTCAAGAATCGGGCGCGATTATCTAAAGATGATCGCGCCGGAAAAAAGATTGATTGAAAATACTAAAAAGATTTTATAGTTTGGTAATTACTCAGTTGAGTTGACTATTAATCTAGTTGGAATATATAATATAAATAAGGTACGGTTGTACCTATTTATTTTCTTTAATTATTTAACTTAATTAATTAATTTTATTGTTTTGTTTTGTGAAGCCATGAAATCATTTTTACCTAATGATCTTAAAGATGAAAACAGAAAGTTCATTTCTAAAATACGGCTGGAAAACCCAGAGTTAGCCAAAGTAAAAAATCACGGAAAAAGCCACGATGAATTTTGGAAGCGTTAGCAAAAAAATAAAGGAGATTGAAGAAATTGCCAGTTATTAAAGGTTATGCAGAAATCAATGAATATCCAGAGTGGAGCGAAATTAATCACTATGGTGTGAACTGTTTGGAAGTTGGCGATGAGGTCGAATTACACTACCATGACGGAAATGAGTATTGGATTATCGTTTCAGGTAAAGGAGTTTGCACAACTGAAGGTGATACTTACGAAGTTGGGTCAGGAGACTTAGTTCTTACGAAAAAAGGTGACGAACATTCTCTTGTAGTAACGGAAAAAATGACAGCTGTGTATATTTTCGGGAAAGTTCCACCTGGCGGAACAACAGACCACTTACACAAATAATAATGCGAGGATTTAATTAATGAGTAAATTAAAAATTGTTCAAGTTGGATTAGGCTCGCACGGAACTGGGGTAGGCGTAAATGCAATTGTTTCTTCTCCGGATTTTGAATATATAGGATTGGTTGATCCATATCAACCAGGATTGGAAGAAGCGGCTCATCAACTAAATGTTGACAGCAGCAAATTATATAACGACTACAAAAAGGCATTCGCAGAAGCTGGTGCCGATGCAGTTTATATATCTGCGATTTCACCAGTTCACTATGAAGTTTGTAAAGATGCATTAGAAAGTGGATTGCATGTTTTAATAGAAAAGCCGTTCGTGCTAGATATTAACGAGGGGAAGGAATTGGTTGAATTAGCTGAAATGAAAAAACTTAAGCTAATGGTGGATCAGAACTATCGTTATAACCTGCATGTGCTCGATTTAATTAAATTGGTTCAAGAAAAGAAACTGGGCGAATTAGAATTTGTAAACGTGCAATTTTACTACTTCCATGATGGAAAGCCCTATCAACATGAAATGGAAAACTACATGCTAATGGAAATGGCGATTCATCACGCCGATTTAATTCGCTATGTGCTAGGTTCTAACGTAAAAACTGTAAACGGTAAAACTTGGAATGAGGAAAATAGCGGTTATAAGGGCGATCCTTGTGTGCATGCTGCATTTGAAATGGAGTTAGGTATACCAGTTTTCTATACTGGGACGCTTCTCTCAAAGGGACTTTCGACGCCTTGGGAAGGTAAATGGAGAATTCAGTGTAAAAATGGCTCGATTCATTTAGATGATCTTGGCCAAGACTATGGAGTTTACCTTGTAGATGAGCATGAAAACGTTATTAGAGTTCCACTGGAATGGACTGACTACGCGGATGTGAAGAGGGTGTTTGCAGAGTTTTCCAGCTCTATCAGAGAGGATAGAGAACCTGCAATTTCAGGAAGAGATAATTTACAAACGCTAGCAACACTACTTGCTACAAACAAATCTTCAAAAGAGAATCGCCAAGTTGCAATTTCAGAAATTCTGTAAAAATAGGGAATATGAATTAATGGAAGCTATTGTAAATTAATTATCAAGTGGAGGTATTCATATGAAAATTAAATTAGTTACAACAACTTACAAAAATGATGCGAAAGAAACTATTGAATCAAGTCTAGATTTTGGCCAAGACAACAATACTGAAATGGCTGTGGTTAATATTTATCCTCAAATTGAATACCAAACTTTTGATGGGTTTGGTGGAGCAATCACGGAAGCTGCAGCATTCACTTATTCTCAAATGAGTGAAGAAAGCAAAAAGAAAATGGTAGAAGCCTATTTTGGGGAAAGCGGAGCTCGTTACAATATTGTTCGAACGCACATTGATAGCTGTGACTTCTCAGTAGATATGTATGAAGCAATGAGTGACCCAACGGATACGGAATTCAAGTCTTTTACACTAGAACGTGACGAGAAATACATTCTTCCTCTACTAGATGCTGCGCAAGCAACAGCTGGGAAGAAATTGAGCGTATTAATGTCCCCATGGTCTCCACCGGCATTTATGAAGACGAATGGGCAACGCACATACGGAGGCTCTTTAAAGCCGGAATATAGAAAATTCTGGGCAGATTATCTTTGCCACTATATTAAAGAATACCGTGCAAAAGGTTATCAAATTGATTCCTTGAGCATTCAAAACGAGCCGAATGCCGTCCAAACTTGGGATTCTTGCACGTACACGGGTCAACAAGAAAAAGAATTCTTGCGCGACTTCTTATACCCATCCATTCAAGAAAATGATATTAAAGATCTTAATGTAGTGATTTGGGATCATAATAAAGAACGTGTTTTTGAACGTGCATGTGAAATTATTGATAACGAGACTGACAAAATGGTACAAGGAATTGGTTTCCACTGGTATACAGGAGATCACTTTGATGCGCTCCGCCTCGTTTCTGAAAAATTCCCTGATAAAAAATTAATATTCACTGAAGGTTGTGTAGAATATAGCCGTTTTTCAGATACTGGGCAATTAGAGAAAGCGCAAATGTATGGTAGAGATATCATCGGCAATATTAATGCTGGTATGAATTCATTTATCGATTGGAACATTTATTTGGATGCACATGGCGGTCCTAACCATGTTAATAACTACTGTGATGCGCCAATTATGTGTGATACAGATAAAGATGTTATTGAAGAAAGACTTTCATATGATTACATTAAACATTTCAGTCACTACATTGTGCCAGGAGCGAAGCGGATTGCAAGCACAAAGTATTCGCCAATGTTAGAAATGACCACATTAATGAATCCAGACGGCACGATCGTAACAGTTTTAATGAATATTTCTAAAGAAGACCTAGAAGTGAACATTCGCTTAAATGGAGAAGTAGTAAAAATCACAGCTCCAGCAGGTTCAATTACAACGGGTTTAATCAACTAAATTAATAGTTTTCTAGTGATTGAAAATCTCAGGAAATTATAACAATAATAAAACCTAATTTGGTTTTTCCAATAAGGAGAGTGGGATTTATGAAGTTGATTTTTAGTGACGAATTTGATTATGATGGGGCACCCAATCCTGAGAAGTGGGTATATGATATTGGGGGACACGGGTTTGGTAATAATGAATCCCAATATTACACAGATAGATTAAAAAATTCCTTTGTAAAGGATGGAAAGTTACACATTGTTGGAGTCAAAGAAGATTTTGAAGAAAATCATTATACATCTGCGAGACTTCTAACCTACGGAAAATTTTCAACGAAATACGGAAGAGTAGATGTAAACGCAAAACTTCCAAAGGGAAAAGGTAGCTGGCCGGCTATTTGGATGCTACCAAATAGTATAATGGAAGGAAAAGATTGGCCTTTGTGTGGTGAAATTGATATCATGGAGCATGTTGGTAAAGATGAAAACATGATTCATGTGAGCCTGCATACTGAGACTTATAATCATGCGATTAACACACAACGCACACATTTTGAACCGCTTGATAATGTAACAAGTTCATTCCATAAGTATTCGTGTGAATGGACTCCTGATTACATAAAATTCTTTTACGATGATAGAGAAGTAACTTGCTATAATAAACAAGATTACGAAGATACCAGCGAAACAGGTTGGCCATTCGATCAAGAATTCTTTTTGATTCTAAATGTTGCAATCGGTGGATTCTGGGGTGGCGAAATAGATGATAATTTGCTTCCATACGAAATGGAAGTTGAATATGTGAGAGTGTATGAATTATCGAAGTAAAAAAGTTAGTCATAGAATGAAATAAGCGAATTTTGAACTCGGTGGTATTTTTTGAAAACCACCGAGTTTTCTATAGAAAAAGCTCGAGAATACAGAAATTCTCGAGCTTTTACTATGAAAATTATTTTTAATAAGTTACAGAACCAAAAGGAAATCCCGCTTAAAATGTATCGTTTAATCCCATCTTAGGTCAGGTAAAACCTCTTTTTGAAGCTCAAACATTTCATTGATCATCGCTACAGCATTGTTGTAGGACGAAACTGTAGGGTCTAATAAAACCGCTTGGAGTAGTTTGTTTCTTGACTTTTCATTATAAGCTTCGTGTAACAATTCAGTAACTGCGCCTTGAGTTGCAATCATAGCAGCAAGTGCTGTAGGAATTTTTGCTGTTTTTTGCGGGTGAATCCCATCTCCATCAACAATAGCAGGTATTTCAACAGCCATACCGTTCGGAAGATTTGGTGCATATCCATCATTCAAAACATTTACCGCACCAATTTTTGTAGTTTTATTGAATACAATTGCCTCAATAATTGGTACACCATATTCGCTGCTTTGAACTACATCATTTGACTCTTCTGTGTCATTCCATGTAAAAGCGCTCTCAAAAATATCTTTTGCATCTTTTTGGGCCATATCAGTTTCCCAGTCACGGTTTACTGTAGAGTCCACCGTGTAAACGAGCTCAAGTGGGTTGTTTTTATTGTCCCATGGATTTTCTGTTGCAGGATCGTAAAAGAATTGCATGGCTGCACTTGCTAAGAAACCATCGCTCCATGCAAAATATTCACCAATATGATTAGCCCCTGGGTACATCCATACGCCATAAACTCTCAACATTAATCTTGATAAAGCATCATGATCCCAATTTGCTAGTTTAGGCAATTGTTTTTCTTTTTCTTTTAGTAAAGGGTACAAGTCTTTACCTGTCTTTTTATCAACTATTTTTGTTAGGCAGGCGAAGTGGTTAAGTCCACATGCTTCCGTCTCAATATCTTCCATTTTCATACCTAAAATGTGAGCAACCTGCCACACACCCCACCATTCGCCATGGCAAAGTCCAACAGCTTTGATTTTTGTTGATTTTAAAATAATTTCTACTAGTTTTGCCTCAGGATTTGTATAGTTTAATAGAAGAGCATCAGGACAAACTTCTTCCATTGCATGTGCGATTTCTAGCATTGGCCCTAAATTACGCAATGTATGGAACAAACCCCCTGGACCGCCGTTTTCTCCGTAAATTTGTCTAAAACCATATCTGCGAGGAATATGAAAGTCTTGTGACCAGTAATGGTATCTGTCTTTTTCGATTGCTGTAACGACAAAATCTGCATCTTGTAGTGCTTCTTTCAAATTAGTGGTTGCAGAAATTTTCGCTTGAGGATTTTTTTGGTCTCTTAATTTTTGACAGAAGTCAAAGCTCACATCAAGTGCTTCTTTTTTGATGTCCATCAAAGCAATTTCAAGAGGCAAGGTATTAATTTCTTTGCTCTTAAAAATGTCTAAAACCGTTGAAGGGCAAAATGAAACGCTTCCAGCACCTATTATGGCGATTTTTAACTTTTCATAATTTCTCATAATTGGTCTCCTCGTAACTTAATTTATTTTTTTCCAGGGAGGCTAACTTAGCATGATGTTTTTCGTTTTCATCCCCAGGTTCCATCTTTTTATTATAAAATAAACAGGAGCTCTACTCAAGAATATTATTTAATGTTGTAAATTAATTTTATAAAATAATATAAATACACAACACGCATAAATTATTTAACTTTGTAAAATAATTGTGTTATAATGCTTTTGGAGGGATTTGAATGAGATCGTATATGCCTAATGATATCAAAGATGAAAACAGAAAAGTCATTTTTGAAATCCTATTACAAAACCCTGAACTTGCAAAAGTTGAGATTACTAAAAAAACCACAATGAGTTTTGTTACAGTGAGTAAAATTGTTGATTTTTTTCATGAAATTGGTCTCGTTACCTTATCCGGCGAGAGTCGTGATGGCTCAGGAGGGTTGGGAAGGAAGAGAACTGTCTATCGTTTAAATGAAAACAGTTTTGTTACGGTAGGAATTCAATTAATTGAAAGAAAAGTTGCGGTTGTTCTAGTGAATCTCAACGGAGAAATTGTCGATAGTTTTTCTGAGGAGACGAATTTGCCGTTTCAAAGTGAAGATTTTGTTAATTACTTCGAAGATATTATCAAACAGATGAAGAAAAAAGCTGATGAACTTAATGGAACTATCATAGGTGTAGGTTTAGCTATTGATGGAGCAATAAATATTCGAAAAAGAACAGTTCGTATGCGTGTCGATGAGGGTGTAGAAGAGGACTTCAATTATGAAGAGATTATCGATAAGTTAGAGAGTCGAGTTGGATTGCCGGTTAGTCTTGAAAATGATGTTAACGCAGCAACGGTTGCTGACTTAAAAACATTAAATACAGTAGAGCCAAGTGTTAAAGATTTAGTAAATATTTCAGTAGGCGAGGGTATTGGTGCTGGGATTATCATCAATAACGCACTATACCGAGGAATGAATGCTAGTGCGGGCGAACTAGAATATATGTGCTTTGATGAAAACTATCATAAATCACCGTCATCAATTGGATGGTTAGAAGGGAAAGTAAAATACTCTCGCTTGGAAAACACATACAATTTGAGCTCGGACCAGGGAATCGATGTGTGTATTGACTATTTATCAAAAAAAATAGCGCTTTCAATTATTAACATAATTAGTATTTTAGATATAGACCATTTCATTTTAAGTGGGAAGTCAGTTTTTGTTTTTTCAGATCGACTGCTTGAGAATGTGAAAAGCTGTATTGAACAATATGTTGATTGGGTGCCTACGATTTCAATTAGCCTGGTTCAAAATTCGAGTGCAATTGGAGCTGCAATTTTGTCGTTGCATAACGAAATGAATGAAGTACTTTCGAGATAAAAAGGAGAAATAACATGATAAGAGTTTTTGAAACTGAAGAAGAAGTAGCAAAAGAGATTGCTGCAGAAATGAAGGAATATTTAAGTAATGAAAATCCAGTATTCTGTTTGGCTTCTGGGAGTACACCAGAAAAGTCTTATAAGCAATTTTCTGAAATGATCAAAGGTAATTCCGATATTCAGAAGTTAAAGATTGTAAGCCTAGATGAATGGGTGGGAATTGAAAAAACTTCCGAGGGAAGTTGCTACCAAATGCTAAATAAGGATCTATTTAGCCTGGTTGGTCTTCAAGAACAACAAATTTGTTTCTTTGATGGAACAGCAGAAGATCTAGATGAGGAATGCTCTCGTATAGATGAAGCAATCAAAAAAAATCCGATTACTTTTAGCTTGATGGGCGTTGGAATGAATGGACATATTGGACTGAACGAACCGGGTTCTAAAGTAATCGATTATAGTACAGTTGTTGATCTTTCTGAGAAGACGAAGGAAGTCGCTCAAAAATATTTTAATCAACCAACTAATTTGGAAAAAGGGATCACGATCGGGTTAAAGCAAGTAATCGATAGTAAACGAGTTGTAGTGGCTATTACTGGTGCTCATAAAGCTGAAATTGTGAAGGAAATTTTTGCGAGCGGCGAGAAAACGTTGCCTGCACAGGAAATGTTAGGTTTCGAACATATCGATTTCTATTTAGATGCCGCTGCAGCTAAACACCTCAGTCAGAATCAATAATTGAGAGGTGAAACATGACATTAAAAAAATAGCTGTGTTAAAGCACATTGTTGATTTTGAGCACAATGTTGATTGGAGTGGAAGGCGCGAGACTCCTGCGGGAACAGCGGGACAGGTGAGACCCCGCAGGCGCTTTAGCGCCGAGGAGGCTCACCGCCCGCCCCGCGAACCGCTCGCGCCTGGAACGGAAATCAACATTCACTTTTAACACAGCCAAAAAATAAATAAAAAACAATAAAAGGAGTCCAAAAAATGAGAAAGCTAAAAGTCACTCTAGTAGGCGCAGGAAGCGTTTCTTTCGCATTAGGCACACTCCAAGATTTAGTTTTATCGAATAGATTAAGAGAAGAAACAGAATTAGAAATCTCCTTGATGGACATTAGTGATAAAAACTTAAAGGCGACACATGAATATGCAACTCGAATGTTTGCAGATTTCGATAATCCTGCAAAGATTTGGATGACAACCGATTTAGAGTCGTCATTAATAGATGCAGACTTTGTAATCGTTGCAATAGAAGTAAACCGTTATTTCTATTGGGCACAAGATTTCCATATCCCTCGCCGTTACGGTAGTAAGCAAATCTATGGAGAAAATGGTGGACCAGGGTCAATGTTCCATACTTTGCGTAACTTGGGACCAATGTTACAGATTGCTAGAACCATGGAGAAAGTCTGTCCAAACGCTTGGTTTATTAACTACACAAATCCTGAAGCGAAATTGGTTGAGGCTGTTTCTAACCTAACTTCAATTAAGATTGTAGGTCTTTGCCACGGTCTAGATATAGGTATCGAGCAATTAGCTGAAATGCTTGAAATGAAAAAGGAGGATATCGCTGTTGAAGGTGGCGGTTTAAACCATTTCGGTTTCTTCACAAAGATTTGGGATAAGAACACTGGAAAAGACTTGTATCCACTTTTCCGTGAGAAAGAAGCTAAGGCAAATCGCCTGGCTAAGTTCGATCACTTAGCACTTTCAAGAACAATCTACCATACATATGGCTACTACCCGTATCCCGGAGCGAACCACTGTGGTGAATACATTTCTTGGGCGGATGATTTTTATGCGGGCCTTTCATTGCAATTCCGTTATAACCCATTGAATCCGAATGAGAAGATTGGCGACAAGAATTCCAGAATCCCTGAATTCGTTTACTGCGCACACGCTGGTAGTGTAGACCGTGAACTGCACGAAGGGGATAATGATTTAGAGACTTGGATTGCAGAACAATTTGAGTATAAAAAGGAAAATGTAAATGGAACAAGTGAGTATGGGGTTCCTATCATTGAGGCTATTTTCTTTGATGACGAAATCGTCATCAATGCGGCGAACTTACCGAACAAAGGTGCTATCAAAGGTCTTCCAGATGACATGGTAGTTGAAACACAAGCTATTGTTAACGGTAAGGGAATGGAATTAGTGCCGATGACAGTTGAATTACCAACTGCACTCATTGGAACAATTCATATTCAGGGTACAATTCATAAGTTGTTATTTGAAGCATATCATGAGGGGTCTAAGACCAAGTTGCTTCAAGCAATTCTTCTTGATCCACAAGCGCCAACTTACTACCAAGCTTGTGCTATGATTGACGAAATGTGTGAGTTGCAAAAAGATATCCTCCCAAAATTAGAATGGAACCAACCAATTTAAGTGAATAGGGGGAAATAAATATGGAAAAGCAAAAACTTTTTGAGTTATTAAAGGATATGACCCTAGAAGAAAAACTAGGACAAATTAGTCAGATTACAGGCGAGCATTACATTGGTAGAGTTGATGATGAAATGGTTGAAACTGGACCAGGATTTTCGAATACTATCTTAGAGAACAACAACCTGTACACAATCGGAAGCGTCATCGGTGTTTCCAGTGCAAAAATTACAAATGCAATTCAAAGAGCATATTTAGAAAAGTCCCGTTTGAACGTGCCGCTATTATTCATGCATGATGCCATTCATGGATACAGAACAATTTTCCCAATCCCGTTAGCAATGTCTTGTTCTTGGGATAGTAAGATAATCAAAGAAGCTGCTGCACATACGGCATCAGAGCTGCGTGCAGCGGGTATTCACGTAAACTTCTCGCCAATGGTTGACCTAGTTCGCGACCCAAGATGGGGGCGTGTAATGGAAGCGTTTGGTGAAGACCACATTCTTTCTGGAAACCTTGGCCTCGCGATGGTAGAAGGTTATCAAAAAGGAGAGAACGGCAAACTAACAAACGATGGAGTTGCAGCTTGTTTGAAGCACTTCGCAGCATACGGTGCGCCAATCGGTGGTAAGGACTATAACACTGTAGATATGTCAATGCGTGAATTCTTCGACTACTACGGAAAGCCATATGAAGAAACATTAAAAGGGAAACCGAGATTTGTAATGAGTTCTTTCAATACGTTTAACGGTATTCCTGTAACAGCAAGTGAAGAAATGATGCAAGATATCTTAAGAGATAAGTACGGATTTGACGATCTAGTCATTTCGGACTGGGGTGCTGTAGCGGAGCTGCAAAACCACCGCGTTGCTGGAAATGGTAAAGAAGCAGCAGCTCTTGGATTAAAAGCTGGAATCGATATCGAAATGGTTTCAACACTTTACTTTGAAAACGGTAAAGAAATCCTTGAAGAAAACCCTGAACTTCTTAATGTGATTGATAACTCAGTATTGAAAGTTCTTGAATTGAAAAACGATTTAGGGCTTTTCGAAAATCCTTATGTTGATGAGGATGCAGAAAATGCTGTTCTTTTAAATCAGAAATTCATTGAATTTGCTCGCGAGTCAGCGGAAAAATCTTGCGTACTATTGAAGAACGAAGGCAATGCATTACCAATCAAAGCGGAGCATAGGAAAGTTGTTGTAGTAGGGCCTTTCGCTAAAACAAACGAATTGCTCGGAAACTGGATGTGTAAAGGGCGTTTCGAAGATGTTGTTTCATTAGAGAAAGGTTTGAAAAATGTTCGTCCTGATGCTGATATTGCCGCGTACGAATCGCTTGCAGATTGTCCAAAAGACGTTTTACAAAATTGTGATTATGTACTAGTAGCTATTGGTGAAGACTGGCAGTTAAGTGGAGAAGGACACAGTAGTGTTAATCTTGAACTTGAAGATAGCCAGAAAGAATTGATTCGTGAAGTGAAGAAGTTGAACAAGCCTTATTCATGCGTTCTATTTACTGGAAGACCACTAGCTTTGGAATCAATCATCAATGACATTCCATCATTGCTGCTTTGCTGGTTCCCTGGAACACAAGCAGGTAATGCGGTGGCTGATTTAGTGTTCGGAGAAGCTTCTCCTTCGGGTAAATTGACCATGTCATTCCCACGACATTCGGCACAAGCGCCAATCTACTACAATGAGTACAATTCAGGTAGACCTGCGAACGATTCAAGTTATAGCAGCCGTTACCAGGACATCGAAGCGGGAGCTTTGTTCCCATTTGGTCACGGTTTGACTTATACGAATCCTAAGTATTCAGATTATAAGATTTCAAGCAACAAAATTACTGAAACTGAAAATATCAAGATTTCTTTCAAAATAGAAAACTCTAGTTCATACGTTCATACAGAAATTGCAATTCTTTACATCGAGGATCTCGTTTCTAAAGTATGTCGTCCAATTCGCGAGATGAAGAAATATTCGGTTGTTGACGTTCCTGCAGGTGATTCAAAAACAATTGAATTTGAACTTTCTTTAGAGGATTTGAAGTATCTAGATAATTCTTTGAAGCTACAAATTGAGCGTGGGGACTTCAACATTTATATCAATAATATGCAGGAAAAAGTATTTAGCTTTGTCTACTAAAAAATAGTTGTAAATCCATATCAGCACTAAGCGAGTTTTGTTTAGATAAAATTCACTTAGTGCCTTTTTTTAATCAATTTGATAGATAATTTTCAGCAAAAAAATGAAGAATACCATGGGTATCAAAATATTTAACTATATTAATTAAATATTATTAATAATTACATTGACACTGTTTCTGTTTACATCTAAAATATAAATAAGAGATAACAGTTATCATTTATTTTCAGAGTATTTTGACGCAAATATTGATCAATAACGTAATTTAGGAGCAAGAATGTTCATTGAAATGAAAACGCTATTATTGGAATTGAAATGAAATGGAAACAGCAATTGGAAATGTATGCCGTCAAATTGAGGACTCAATGTATCTTCACCTTTTGGAGAAAATAGATTAGTAGAAACAGAGTGTAGTAAATGGCATATAACTTTTTTTTATTAAGTGAAAGGAAGAGATGCACAGCATGTTAAAGCGAGCTGAGGAAACCTATAATGTCGCCATTCCGGGAAAAAGCCTGAAAGTATCAAGTAAAAGAAAGAAATTTAGGTCCCAATGGCAATTGCAAACAATGATATGGCCAGCCATCATTTTATTGATAATTTTCAATATTATCCCATTGTTTGGATTGATCGTTGCTTTCCAAGAATATTCGGCGATTGACGGATTTATTAATTCGCCGTTTGTAGGTCTTGATAATTTCAAAGCCTTTTTAACGGATCCAGCTTTCTATCATTCATTAGTAAATACGTTCGGTATTAGTTTCATGAAGTTAATCTTCGGATTCCCATTTGAAATTTTATTGGCGATTCTTATAAACGAATTAAGAATGGGAAAATTCAAAAAAACGTCACAAACAATTTCCTATCTTCCACATTTCATGTCTTGGGTTATTCTTGGTGGTATGTTGATTACATGGCTAAGTAGTTCTGGATTTATAAATAGCTTTTTAATGAGTCTACATCTTATCGAGAACCCGATTCAGTTTCTTGCGATTCCTGGAGCATATTGGTGGATTGCTGTCTTCTCAGATATTTGGAAAGAAGTAGGGTGGGGCACGATTTTATATCTTGCTGCGATGTCAGGTGTTGATCCTGCATTGTATGAAGCTGCTAAGGTAGATGGTGCTTCAAAATTTAGACAAATCTGGCACGTTACACTTCCAGGGATTAGAGGTATCATTACTCTGATGTTTGTTCTTCGAATCAGTTCGCTTATTGGCTCCAATTTGGACCAAGCATTGGTTCTCCAAAATCCGTCTAACTTGACAAGCAGCCAAGTAATTGATTCATTTGTGTATTTTATGGGGATGAAACAAGGAGATTTCTCATACGCGACAGCGGTAGGAATTTTCGGTTCAATTGTTTCTATTACAATGTTACTTATTGCTAACTACTTAACAAAGAAGTTTAACGACACAAACATTTTTTAAGGCAGGTGAGATAGAGTTGGCAAAAGGTGAGAAAGTCTTTAATGTTTGCAACATCATTTTTATTTCGTTTTTTAGTTTATTGATTATTCTCCCAATTATGAATATAGTTTCATTGTCATTCAACGATGGAACGGACTCACTGAGAGGAGGGATATATTTTTGGCCGAGAAAATTCTCGCTGGATAACTATCAAATAGTTTTAAGCACCCCGGCAATTTATAAAGCATTTGGTATCTCGGTTCTAAAAACAGTTATTGGGGTTGTAACCCATCTAATTGTTACAGGTGCTGCAGCCTATGCGATGAGCAAAGCAGAACTCATAGGCAGAAAATGGTTTATCAAAATGGGTATTTTAACGATGTTTGTTGGCGGAGGGATGATTCCTAGTTTCCTAGTTATTAAATCGTTGGGCTTATATAATAGTTTTTGGGTTTACATAATTCCAGCACTATTCAGCTTCTATAACTTAATAATTTTCATGAATTTCTTTAGAAACTTGCCAGCATCTTTAGAAGAATCAGCGAAAATTGATGGTGCAGGATATTTCACCATTTTCTTTAAAATAGTACTACCTTTATCTTTCCCGGTTTTTGCTACCATTGCATTATTTACCGGAGTCGGACAATGGAACGATTTCTTCACTACAAAGTTGTATATTGATAATCCAGATTTATTTCCGATTCAATACTACTTATATCAAATGTTAATGAGTGTCGGATCGCAATCGGCAATCAAAGCAGGGATAGTAATCCCGACGGAAGCCTTGCAACAAGCAACAATGGTAATAACAACACTTCCTATTGTGTTGGTATATCCGTTCTTACAGAAGTACTTTATTAGCGGTATGTTAGTAGGCGGAGTAAAAGAGTAAAAAAAGAGAGGGGATATAATTTATGATAATGTCGAAAGTATTGAAAAAAACTGCAATTGCTATTACAGGACTGGCTTTAGTAACGAGCTTGGCAGGTTGTACAAGTTCTACAAGTTCTACTTCTGGTAAGGATGATGCTGCAAAGTACAAATTGCCAAAAGCAAAAATCACAGTGGATGCTAATACGCCAAGTTGGCAGAAAGATAAAAGTAAAGCATCACTTAACTGGTTTTTCGGATGGGACTGGTTTGCTCCTGGTCAATTGGATACTCCAGTTGAAAAATACATTAGTGAAGATACAGGTGTTACTATCACATACAAAAGCGGTGGAGATGATAAGCTGAATTCACTTATTGCTTCAGGTACGCTACCTGATATTATCACTGTTGATGGTGGAAGTCCATTGGTCAAAGATTTAGATAAGATTGCTATTCCTTTAGATATATTAGCTAAGAAATATGACCCCTACTTTTTGGAACATGCTGCTGATCCATCGATTGTAAAATTCTATTCAGCAGCAGATGGTCACCTTTATAAATATCCTAACTTTGCTTACACAAAGGCTGACTATCAAGCAAAAGATGGTCTTTATGGTAACGGAGCGTTTGTTGTTCGAAAAGACTTGTATGAAAAAATTGGTTCACCTGACATGAGCACGCCTCAAGGTTTCTTAGCCGCTCTAGAAGCTGTAAAGAAATTAAATGAAAAAGATGGCAACGGAAAAGCTGTAATTCCTTTCGGGATCGGCACAATTGGCAGTGATTCCGTTGGAACTGACGCATGGTTAGCAGACTTCCTTGGTATACCTAATGTAAAAAATGGTAAACTTTATGACCGTTTCAATGATCCAGAGTTTATTAAATGGATGAAAGTGTTGTCACAAGCAAACCGTGAAGGACTTTTAGATCCAGATGCAACGACTCAAACTGATGCTGCACCGAAGATATCTAACGGAACATATTTTGCTTATGCAAGTGCAAACCTAAATGGTGATTCATACCTATTCCCAGCTTGGGCAAGTTCCAATCCTTCTGCAGCTTATGAAGCTATTGATGGACCAAGTTCTAAGGATGGATCCCAGTCTGTTGCTTTAAGTGGTGGATCAATTACAGGATGGACACGTACATATATTTCGAAAACTAGTAAAAATCCTGAGAAAGCTATGCAGCTGATTACCTACCTTGTAAGTGAAGAAGGACAAGCTACTAACTACTTTGGTAGAGAGGGTACTGACTATACTATGGTTAACGGTAAGGCCGTATATAACCAAGCTATTCAAGATATTAAAAACAATCACCCAGATCAGATGGATGCTAAATACGGTTTTGGTAAAAACTTTGCTCTAGAAAACGGATCTTACCTTTCTAAACTAGCTGGTATCGATCAATATCCTACTGCGAACCAACAAATTTATGACTGGACTGTACCATACTTATCAGATACGCAGAGTGTTACAACAGATATGGATGCCAACTTAACACCTAAAGATTCTCGCAATAAACAAAAGATTAATACAAATTGGGCTCAAACTTTTGTAAAAATCCTTAAGGCTAAATCTGATGCTGAGGTAGATCAGGAGTTTGCTTCATTCAAACAATTCAGAGATGCTAATGGCTATGCTGATATCGTGAAGGCACGTAACGAAATTATTGCTAAAAACGTTAAAAAACTTAATTAATTAAAGATTATTAATCTATAAATAACTCAGAAGTCAGTCTTCCTGAGACTGGCTTCTGATTCAGTTTGAGGTAATTAGAAATGATAAGCTTAGAAAGTAAACTTTACAATTATTTAACGGCGATTTCACAGTTGATAGTATTAAATATTTTATTCTTACTTGTTTCTATTCCTCTAGTATCTTTGCCTATTTCGATTTTAGGAATGAATCGATGTGTAGTAAATATGATTGAAGATAGAAAACTATTTGCAGGATTGAAATTTAATAAAAAAATATGGATTAGACTAATAATTCTCCTTTTCATTGGCCTATTCTCGATGGCAACAATTGGGTCATTAGCTATGTCTGGCCAAGTGTTCCCGAATTATATCATCATTTCATTGATTGTCTCATTTAATTTGATTTCATATGTAATGATAATTTTTTATAGCGATGGATTATTCGTTCTTTTAAGAACTTCGTTTATATATTCAGTGGTTTATTTTCCGAAAACGATCCTTCCGATTTTTATTATTTTATTTGCAGTGACAAAGTTCGTCCCTTTTTATCAATTTGTAATTGTTACCTTGTTGCCTGCAGTGTTTTTCTATATGTTCATCAGAATTAATTACAAGACACTTGTGGACATCAAAGGATTGCACAAATTGTCCCAGTAGGTCTTTCAAAGCAAATGTTTAGGATAAATTTGTCACTTTTTCAAGGGTGGGTCATGATGAAAATCTGACTCACCTTTTTCTAAATTAATCGATTTTCAGCTCAACTCGAATAAATAAACTCGGGTTTCCTCCAAGTGAATGAATGGGAGTGACATGTGAATGAAGTATCAGATCATCAATCAAAATGAATGGCTGTATCCAGATAGCATTGTTGCGGAGTGTGGTGACAAAGAGATTAGGATCAATACAGCAAAAGGTGCTTATGTTTCAACTCAGATTTTATTAAATCATTTGGAAGTGGGTACAAAATATCACTGGGATTGCCTAACTCCAAAAGGTGTTTCTGTTGAAGTTTATCAACAAGTCGATATCCTATGTGAAAAAAATACAGGACCAATTTGTTTTTGTGTAAATGAGGAGGCAGGTGAGTCTGCAGATGGATATATAACTCGAAAGGCTCCTTTCAGAGTAAATGATGCGCTGCGACCGCTTGCTAATAATGAGTTCGAGGTAACCGCTCAGACGGAAGCCTTGTATTTGGCTTTCTTTGTGGACGAAAGTGCACTTACGGAAGAATTTACTTTTTCTTTTGACCTTCAAACGGGTGGATCTATGGTCTCAATTCGTGTTTCATTAAAGATTTTCAATGTAACCATTCCAAAAGAAAAAAATCTATATATTTCCAACTGGTACAGAGCAGACAATATTGCAACTCAGCACAACCTGGAAATGTGGTCTGAAGAACATTGGGAAATGATTGATAAGTATGCCGACCTCATGGCAAGGACAAGACAAACTCACTTTTGGATTCCAAATGAAATTAGGGAGATTTCTAGACGAGGAGATGGAACTTATGAATTTAGGTTTGATCGCACAAAGCGCTTAATTGAATTGTTTCTTTCAAAAGGTTTCACTCATATTGAAGGAAATCTGATTTATGCGCGGGCTGATTTCTGGGATTCTACTTTCATTGTAAATATCTTGGGGGAAACTGTTCCTGCAAAATCACCAGAGGCATACGAATTTGTTAGTCAATACTTAAAAGCTTGGAAAGCATTCCTGGAAAAGAACAATTGGTTGCACATGCTCCATCAACACGTTGGCGACGAGCCGATTGAAGCTTGCAAAGATGAGTACCGCATTCTTTCTAGTATTGTGCGTAAACATTTACCTGGAGTACCTCTGATGGAAGCTGTCGAAACTTACGATTTGGACGGGGCAGTTGATATTTGGATTCCGAAGAATAACTATTTCAAAGAAAATAGAGATAAGTTTGAGAGAATCAGAAACAATGGTGAAGAACTTTGGTTCTACACGTGTTGTTACCCAGGAGGATATTATTTAAATCGTCTTTGGGATATGCCGCTTATCCGTACAAGATTATTGCACTGGGGGAATTATCGTTATGATTTGAAAGGTTACTTGCATTGGGGTTTCAACTGGTGTGATGCACCAGACCCATTTAATCATAAAGACATTTTCTTCCCACCAGGAGACACACACATTTCTTATCCCGCAGGAAAAGAAGTATGGGGCAGCATGAGAATTGAAGCAATGCGGGCTGGAGTACAAGATTACGAATTGTTTCACATGCTTGCTAAAAGGAATAAAGAACTTGCTGATGAGTTATGCAAAAGTTGCTTAGAAGAGTTCGATAAGCCAAATGAGGATATTGTTCATTTTGAAGAAATTCGCGAGAGAATCTTATTGGCAATTGAAAATTAAGTCTTGCTATAAAGGTAGGTATGCAAATGAAGTTTGAAACAAGATTAATCAGCCCGCTTGAAAAAGTTTTTCCAGATGAGGAGCTAAAGGCAGATAGTTACAATAGTTCTTCCGCCTTAATTGGAGAGTACGTTTCTTTCCAACTTGCTGTAAAAGCAGACGATTTAAAATTTAACGTAACGATCGATATTGAATCAGAAATTAAAAATCGCATTGAAATTGGAAGCATAGGACTTGTTCCTTCTATCATGCCAAACTACAAGGATCATGATGGATATCTGTTACGCACAAAGCCAGGCCTTTATCCTGATCCAATCCTTCCAGGAAATAAGTTTTCTCCAGTACATGAGCAATGGAATAGTTTCTGGATTTATGTGAATACAAAGGACTTACAATCGGGTAAGTATGAGATTAAGTTCAATGTAGTCCATGAAGACAAAATCGAAGCATTTGAAGTTTTTGCATTAAATTTATTAGACGTCAAGATGGCTAATCATGGGTTAAAGAGAACAGAATGGTTCTATTTAGACTGTATTGCTGATCATCACCATGTTGAAATGCTATCAGATGAGCACTTCGAAATTATTGGGAATTATATCGATAATTATGTAGAACATGAAATCAACATGATTTTGACACCTCTCTTTTCACCTGCGTTAGAAATGTTCGTAGATGGAGATCGACCAACCGTTCAATTAGTAGGAATTGAAAAGATGGATGGAGAATATTCGTTTGATTTCACTTTATTGGACCGTTTTATGACGATGTGTTTGGATAAAGGTATTAAGTATTTTGAAATGACACACTTGTTCTCACAATGGGGTGCAGAGTATGCACCTAAGATCTATGCGTATGTGGACGGGACAGAAACAAAGATTTTTGGATGGCACACGCGTGCGGATTCCGAAGAGTATAAAACTTTCTTGAATGTGTTCTTAAAAGCTTTACAGGTTTTCCTTCAAGAAAAAGGTTGGGAAGAATTATGTCACTTTCACATTTCGGATGAGCCAAATTTAAGTAATATTGAGCACTATAGTGTGGCGCGAAATATCATTAAGGACCTTGGATTTAATGCACCAGTATTTGACGCGCTATCTGAATTTGAATTTTATAAAAGGGGTTTGGTGGATGTCCCTGTAGCTTCTACGGACCATATTGCTACATTTATTGAACATAAAGTAGAAGATTTATGGGCGTACTACTGTTGTTGTGAATATAGAGAAGGGCTATCCAATCGCTTCATGAATATGCCAGGGTTGCGCACACGTGTGATTGGTCTTCAGTTGTACAAGGCTGGTGTAAAAGGGTTCTTACACTGGGGCTATAACCACTGGTATGGGCATAAGTGTCTGAACATGGAGATTAATCCGTATACGAATACTGACGCTGATCGTGGTTTCCCTTCAGGTGATGCATTCCTCGTTTACCCGGGTAAACAAGGGCCAGTTAGTTCAATTCGCTTGAAGCAGTTGCAGCTAGCTTTTCAAGACGTAGCAGCTTGCGTTACGTTAGAGAAGAAAATTGGCAGAGATGCAGTTGTTGCAATGATTGATTTGGTGATGCCAATTGATTTTAAAAATTACCCGCATGAAGACAATTGGTTCTTATCACTAAGAGAAAAAATAAATAAAGAGATTGAACGAGTTTATCAAGCTTAGATCTAAAAACCAACCAATATGAATGTAAGGAAATGAGGAAATGAACGTACCGAGGACTTTATTAAGATCTACACCTGAAGAACAAGGGGTTTCTTCAAATGCAATTTCCCAATTTTTAGGTACTATCAATAAGGAAAATCTGGAACTGCATAGTTTGATGATTTTGCGACATGGTCATGTCATCGCTGAGGGATGGTGGCAGCCTTATCAAAGTGAACATGAACATATGCTATTTTCCTTGACAAAGAGCTTTACCTCAATTGGGGTCGGATTTGCCATAGCTGAAGGTCTTTTATCCTTAGAAGATACCCTTGCATCCTTTTTCCCAGAAATAGTGGTTAAGCAACACAATCAATTTAGAGCCATCCGAATCCGTGATCTGCTAACATTAAGTGTCGGTCATGAAAAGGCAACAATGGGCTGGGATTTACAACAAATTGAAGGAAGCTGGGTAGAGCATTTTTTAAACATTCCACTGGATCATGAGCCAGGGACCCGTTTTATTTACAATACAAGTGCCAGCCATATGCTTTCTGCCATCATACAAAAGGTTTCAGGTTTATCCTTAATGGAATATTTGACACCGAGACTGTTCGAACCATTAGGTATTTCCGTGCCCTTGTGGCAATCATCACCTGAAGGCCATAATACGGGGGGACACGGTATGAGCCTGAAAACAGAGGATATTGCGAAGTTTGGCCAATTTTTATTACAGCAGGGTTTTTGGGAGGGGAGACAGCTGTTGCCGAAAAATTGGATTAAGGATGCATCCTCAATACAAATTACAAATGGAGATGATGAAAATGATGACTGGCAACAGGGATATGGTTTTCAATTTTGGCTTTGTCGATATGGTGCTTTTCGAGCCGATGGAGCATTTGGCCAATTCTGTATAATCCTTCCTGAACAAGATGCCGTTGTCATAATCACCAGTGGAACTAATGACGGTGATGCAGTTTTGAACCTTATTTGGGAGTATTTATTGCCTGCAATGATGGAAGGCCCACTTCCGGTTGATGATAAAGCCAATGCAATGTTAAATAATCAATTGAATCAATTAATGATTGATACACCAAAGTGGATAAAAGCATCTTCACTTGCTGAAAGTGTAACCAATAATGTATATAAAATGAATGCAGACAAGAGTGGGATTAGAGAGGTTTCCTTTCATTTCAAAACCGATTCATGTACTATTTATTTGAAGGATGATAACAGGGAACATCATATAACATGTGGGTTTCAGGATTGGATAGAGAATAAAACCATGTTGTTTGACAATGTTCTTCATTGTCTGTATCAACCGGACACAGTAAACGTCCTAGCAAGAGCGGGTTGGAGGAATCGAAACGTTTTCGAAATGATGTGGTGTTTCGTAAATACAGCCTTTATTGATACAGTAGTTTGTAATTTTATTGGTCAAGAAATTCAACTAATACGAGTAATTAATACGAACCAAGATGAAACACGTATGATCATGACCGGAATAAAGGTTGAATGAAAATACTCAAGAGAATATATAGTTTGATCATTGCCCATTTACATTGACTATTAATCTAGATGGAATATATAATATAATATGAAAAGGTACATTTGTACCTATTTATTTTTTTTAATTATTTAACTTAATTAATTAATTGTGTTATTTTTGTGAAGCTATCATATTTGAATATCCAAATGATAAATTACTAGCTCAAGAATTACATGGTTATAATCACATCGATTTTTATAAAGATTCAGTCAGCAGCAAAATTCTTGAATAAATGAAAAGTTTGGGGAGTTATAAAATGGAAGATAAGGTTATAGGAGTTGATATTGGAGGTACAAATATTCGAGTTGGCTTAATCAGCAGCGATTTTCAGCTGCTTAAAAAAGAAACAGCCATGACATCGGATTATCAATCTGCGAAGGAATTTTTTGAGCATATCAGATTGATGATTGAAAGAATTGACATTCATAAAGAAGCAAAGAAAATTGGCATTGCCTTACCTGTACCGTGGAAAGATGGAATGGAAAAATTTCAGGACGCCACTAATATTCCATTTTTAGAGAATGCTAGTGTTAGTGAGATTAAAGTTAATTTTCCGGGTTATGAGCTTTATTTTGAAAATGATGTAAATGCCATTGCGCTCCTTGAATCGCACCATGGTGCCTCTAAAAATTCTAAACATTCTATGTATATCACTGTAAGTACTGGAATTGGCAGCGGAATAATTTTAAACAATTCTATTTACCGGGGTACGAATGGCTATGCAGGGGAAATAGGAAGTATGATTATTTCCGACATTAATAAAAATCATTTTTTACGTTATTACGGCACACTGGAGTCGTTATGCAGCGGAATTGCGTTAGAAGAAGAAAGTATTAAGCTTTATGGAAATGGCGCAACAGCCAAATATTTATTTGAACAGTATCATCATGGTGACGAGAGTGCGTATGAGGTTGTTGAGGCATGGATAAATTATTTTTCAAGTGCTTTGGCATCCCTTATGCAAACAATAGACCCGGAAGTATTTGTATTGGGTGGGGCCGTCATTTATCACAACCAATGGTTAATTGATAAATTAATAGAACCAACAAAAAATAAGGTTTTTGCTCAGCTAAAAGATAAGGTCAAAATTGAGATAGCTAAATTTGGACCTGATGTAGGAATAATTGGTGCAAGCTACATAGCTTCTTCAAGAGATCAAAAAGATAGGAATGTATCAGCCTGCGGTCGGCAATAATTTAGAAACGGCAAAAAGGGGATGAGCGGATGTTAAGATTAAAGGAATATTCAGAGGATTTGCTATTTCACCCCAGTCAATCAATGGGACCAATCCCTCCAATTTGTGACCCTGATGGAATTTATCCATATGAGAGTTTTGTCGAAACATTCGAGAGGCCAGCTTTTAAGTCTTTTAAAATGGTAAGTATTGAAAATGAGATATTAAAAGTGGTCATTTGCCCTGATTTGGGCGGGAAGGTTTTTTCCATTTGTTTCAAAAGGGAAAACAAGGAAGTCTTATATAACAGCGGTAGTGTTAAACCTGTTCGTATTTTACCAAGAATGGCTTTTTTAAGCGGAGGGATCGAGGTTAGTTTTCCAATCTCGCATTCTCCTGTGCAAATTGAACCTGTACATTATGAGGTCAAAAAAGTCGATAATCGTCTATATGTATGGTGTGGAGAACAAGAAGTCAGAAATGGCCTTAATTGGACGGTAGAATTTTCGTTAGGTGATAAGGATGAGTTTCTTACGCAGCGAACGGTCCTGCTTAATCCTACCAATCGAACATGTTCTTGGATGGCTTGGTCAAATGCTGCAGTGCCCGCTAGCGAGGATTCACAGCTGCATTTTCCCTCTGGAGAAGTATTGGTTCATGGTAAAGATTTGGAAATAATGTCTTGGGATGATAAAAGCCCTCATATCGCAAAAGATTTTTCGACCATGACTGGCCTTTTTTGGAACAGTTCAAATTACCATTCATTTGGAGTGTATACTCCAAGTAAAAAGGTTGGTCTCTATCATACGGGGGATAAAACGGAAGTTCCGGGGATCAAGTTATGGACGTACGGTATTGGTGAAGATGAAAAATGGGCCCATCAAACAGCTTTGGCGAAAGAGTCCTATATCGAAATACAGTCAGGTCCGATTAAAGATCAATCCATTACTAACGAGTTGGGGCCAGGTGAAAAAAGGATTTACCATGATTTTTGGATTCCTAGTTTAGAACCAAAAAATATAAAAGATATTAAATTACCAATAATTAATCTTGTCTCAGTGGAGGAAATTCCTATATTCGGCTTTGTTAAGCAAAGGAAATCTATTATTCCATGGGATATACTTCAAGAGGCGTTTAAAAGCAATGACCCTACACTGATCCCAATCCCTCCCAATCCTCTAGAGAATATTTGGCCTCCATCGGGAATGAAGAATTTGGATTTGTGTTTACGTTGGGCAATGGACCAAAAAAGCGGCGCGGATAAAGAGAGATGGCAATATTATCTTGGTGTTTTATATGCGGCATATGAGGATTACGACAATGCTCTACAAATACTTCAAGGTACTTCTTTAGATATGGCATATGTAGTAAGTGCAAGAATCTGTTCCAGAATAATGAATAATCCTGAAAAGGCACTAAATGTAATCAATCGAATTTCCTCTCCTGCCATTATGCTGCATCCACAAATTGTGGAGGAACGGGATTTAATTCTTTCCAGTTTTGGCGAAACAAGCTTAGAAGAAAGAGGACAATGGTTAGATATGGTAAGTGCCTTAAAGGATGATAGATTGATTGAAAGACGAATTGCTTATCATCTTGATATGAAGGATGTTACAAGTGCAAAACAATTGTTCAATGAAGCAAAATTCTCTCTTGTGCATCAACGTTATACTCGAACTGAATTGTGGAAGAAGCTGCAAAAAATGCTTGGTGTTACAGATATAAATGAAATTCAGGCAGAATTAGGGGAAGATGAACTTGCCGCCTTTGGGAAATATAGAGTCAATCATTAGTAGAATTAATACGACAGTGCGTATGAAAAGGGGGTGCGTTTCTCCTAGAGTGTTGTAACTTCAAGTAATTCCAAGGAGGAGAAGGGAAAATGATTCATGAAATCATTGATATTGTAACAGAGCAATCTGAGGCAAAACTGTATACGTACATATTGAATAACTCTCCAGAAATCGATAGTGATCGAAAACGTCCAATGATCATTATATGTCCTGGAGGCGGCTACGAATTTACTTCCGATCGGGAAGCTGAGCCCATTGCAATAAAAATGAATGCAATGGGGTTTCACGCATGTGTTTTAAGGTATAGTGTTCGTCCCGCTGTCTTCCCGACAGCGCTGCAGGAGCTGTCAATGGCAGTTGTGCAAATCAGAAGAAATGCCAAGCAGTGGAATATCGATGTCAATAAGGTGATTATAGCCGGTTTTTCTGCAGGTGGCCACTTGGCGGCTAGCTTGGGTGTTTTCTGGAATAGAAGCTTTTTATCTGAGCGTTTGGGGATTTCAAATGATGAAATAAAGCCAAATGGAATTCTGTTGAGTTATCCGGTTATTTCTTCTAGGGCCTCTGCCCACCAAGGTTCTTTTATTAATTTGTTAGGGGAAAACTATGACAAGCTAATACATGATGTCTCACTGGAAAAACAGGTTTCTAAAGACACCCCTCCAACCTTTCTATGGCACACCTTTGCAGACAATATTGTTCCAGTAGAAAATAGCTTTATGTTTGCAGATGCACTGCTAAAAAATCGAATACCTTTGGAAATGCACATTTATCCTAAGGGTGCACATGGGTTGTCATTGGGAAAAGAAGAGACGAAGGGTAAAGATAATGAATCCACCCTGCAACCAGAAGTCGGAAATTGGATTGAAATGGCAGGAACGTGGATAAGAGGGCTTTAAAATAGAGAGGTAAATAGAAAAATAGACGAGGAGATTTAATATGAAAGATCTTATTATTTATCAATCAAATGGAGAACAAGAATTATTTGTTAAAAAAGGGATTCATCAAGTTAAAGCAAGTAATACAACAGCTGACAGTATTATTGTAACAATTGATGAAACAGAAACATATCAAGAAATTGACGGTTTTGGAGCTTCTTTTACAGATTCTTCGGCCTATTTAATCAATCAAGTTTTGGACAAGGAACAAAGAACCGAATTGATGGAAACGCTTTTTTCTCGTGACAAGGGAATTGGTCTTTCTGTTTTGCGAAACCCGATGGGTGCATCTGATTATGCCCGAGAAATATATAGCTATAATGATATCGACGCCGGGGAAACGGATTTTCAACTTGAACAATTTACAATTGAGCATGATTTAGAGGATATTATTCCTTTATTAAAGGAAGCAGTTGCGTTGAATCCTGATATAAAGCTGATGGCCTCTCCCTGGAGCCCTCCTGCATGGATGAAAACAAGCGGGTCCATGAAAGGCGGAGAGCTAAAAGAAGAATGTTACCAAGTTTACGCGGCCTATTTTGTGAAATATATCCAGGCATATAAAGAGCATGGTCTTTCTATTTATGCAATTACTCCACAAAATGAACCGCTTTATGTACCGGATCACTATCCTGGTTCGTTTATGCCGGCAGAACGGCAAGTTGAATTTATTAAGAACTATTTAAAACCGAACTTCTTAAAATTTGGGCTGAACACGAAAATCCTCTGCTATGACCATAACTGGGATCGCCCCGATTATCCACTCCATGTGTTAGATCATGCAGGTGATGGGGTTGATGGTGTTGCTTGGCATTGGTATGGGGGAGAGCCGGCAGCACAACATCAAGTCCAAATGGCTTTCCCAAATAAAGAAGTTCATTTTACTGAAGGGTCTGGAGGAGAATGGATTCCAGCTTTTGAACCCGCGTTTTCCAATGTGTTAAGAACTGGTATTGAAATTCTGCGAAACGATTCCAAATCCTTTGTATTATGGAATATGGCATTAGACGAAGAGAATGGACCGTTTGTACCTGGTTTTGGGGAAAGTACGTGCCGGGGAATTGTTAAAATCGAACAGAAAACAAACGCATTAACCTACACATTGGATTATTATGCTTTAGCTCATTTCAGTAAATTTGTTCAACCAAAAGCAGTTCGAATTGCTACTACTAGCGATGAAGTAATACGTTCAGTGGCTTTTAAAAATCCCGATGGTTCAATCGTAACCATATTATTTAATGATAGTGATGAAATGAAAACGGTTCAATTAATCCAGCAAGGTAATGAGATATTGCATTGCAATTTGGCCGCCAAAGCCGCGATGACGATACTGAAAAAATAATTATTAGTTATCGGTCAGTAATATTCAATCAATTAGGAGAAAATCAATGAGCATGGATCGTTCTCATAATAAACCTAAATTAATTTTTCCAGTAATAAGCGATGTCCATATTAAATTAGATGATAATTTTAACCTAGAAAAATTTATCCATACGTTAGAACAAATAAATCGAGTAGCACCAAAACAAGATGCTTTTGTTGTTGTAGGGGATTTAACTGAATCTGGAGAAATAGCAGAGTATGATAAATTTATGGCTGCTTACAAAACTAGAAAACAAGCAAAAGCAGTATCATTGATGGCAATCGGGAATCATGATTATTGGAATGGATTATCGGGAGAGGATGCACAAAATCGTTTTTTGGAGAAAACAGGTATGTCATCAATTTATTATCACAAGGTCATTAATGACTATCACTTTATCATTCTAGGAACTGAAGACGGAATAACAGAAGGAACGTTTTCTTCCAAACAACTTGAATGGTTAGGCGAACAGCTAAGAAAGGCAAATGCAGATGATCCAAAAAAACCGATTTTCGTGTTTCACCATCAACCGATGATCAACACCATTTACGGTAGCGAATGGGGTTTTTCTGAGAATAGAGATCTTTTCTACAATACGATGAAAGAATTTCCTCAAGTCATCGCTTTTTCTGGCCATACACACTATCCTTTAGATGATCCAAGGATTATCCATCAGAAGGATTTTACATCAGTAGGAACTTCATCGGGTGCTTATTTATACCTTGAAAACGGAAGAATTCAAAGTGAAGTACCTGAAGGGGCTCATTTCCTGAATCAAGCTTTAATAGTAGAGGCTTATGACAGCAAGGTATTGATTCATCGCCGTGATATTCAGAAGAATGATTTTATAGGGGAACCATTTATAATCAACTACCCTGTAAAAAAACAGGAATTCAATTATGCAGAACCCCGGGTTAAAAAGGCACCGTTCTTTGAACCGGGTTCTGTGGTTTCTATTGTTAATGAAAAAACAACTTCGAGCTGCTTCACTATCATGGTTACTCAAGCAATAGACAGCCTCCTTGTCCATGACTATAAGGTAGTAATAAAAAGAGCAGAAACAGGGGAAACAGCAAATCAATCTCTTGCCTTCTCAGAATTCTACAAAAATCCAGTACCAAATCCATTAATATTGCAAATTGATGGATTGCAGCCTGATACATTATACAAGATTGAAGTAAGTGCACTAGATTCATACGGTAATTTAAGCTCAAACTCTCTAAATGTGTTGGGTAGAACTAAAACCTTAGATATTTTTTAAAAAGACGAAATTTATGTTAGCCCTGTCCTATTTTTAGGATGGGGTCATTTGTAGTACAAAAAAGGATAGATAGAGCATGTTTTACTCTGCTCATCTATGCTTTTTTATTTACCCCAGCTTGAAAGATTATTTCTTTTTGACTTTTACTAATCCTTTCCCAAAATTACCTTTTTCAAAATAGCATATGACTTCATCATCGACTTGTATATTATCATCCGAATCGATGTTTTTACTAGAAAAAATGATCCCTGTCCCGTCATTCCTTTTTCCGTAGTACCGATTGCCTTCAATTTTGCTAATTTTATATTCTACTGTAGTGTATTCAGCGGAATCGTTGATTTTCGTACTTGGATTGTTAACAGGAGCAACTGTATGGGTTCTATGTAAAACTAATGCTATTAAAACTAAGGAGAGCACCCCAAGGATGATCACTCTTTTGAACATGCTACTCTACCTCCCTCTATGTATTGTAAGAGATGGAAGCGGAAAGTAAATCCTACTATTTTCCTTTAGTCTTTATACCTATTGTTCCTTTTTTGCGGAAAACCAAAGATCCCAAAGTACAAACCTAAGTATGGACGCACGACATTTTCTTGGTTTCTCATGCCTTTTTGCCCATTAAAAAAATAGCAGGCGGGACTCTGGAATCATTTTTGTCAGAATCTTCGGGAAATTTATTCTTTTAGAAGGAATTTCCAATATATTTGAAGAATTCTTTCGATTAATAAATTCTAGGAGGTGCTGTTTTTTGTCGTTTTTGCGAAAAAAATCAAAGAGAGAATGGTTTGCTGTACTTTTGTCACTATTCATCCTGTTTTCCACGTTTGCGCCCCAGGCAGCACAGGCAGAAGCAAAGACATCCTCTTTTTCCAAAGATGAGCTTCAGTTGGAAAAGAAGCGGGAGCAGGGGGTCTGACCCTTTTTTGCTTTTTTGGCAGCGATTTAAAGAAATCTATTCACTTGCTCCTGCTTGTCCGCCTTCAAAGTATACAAATTAACGGGTCTACCAATCCCATATGTCAATGTTTCTTCGAGGACGCCAAGATTGGTCAAGAATTTCAAATATTTTCGTACCGACACTCTTGATATAAGAGTGGCCTCTGAGATATCATCGGTTGAAAACGGGCTGTTTCCTTTTGACTTGATGACATTGATGACTGACTGCAGGGTACTGCTAGTTAAACCTTTAGGCAAATTATAAATGGATTCTTCGGCTGGTTTTTGATCCGTGCTAAGGATCTGTTCATCTAAATCTTCCTGCCTTAATAATTCGGTATTGGCGAAAAAGTCGTATTTAACCTTGTACCGCATCAATGCCTGATAAAACCTGTTAAACTCAAACGGTTTGATTAAATAGTCGACAGCCCCATATCTTAGGGCAGTTTGAATTTTTTCTTTGTCTGCTGCGGCTGTAATCAGGATAACATCGGTTTTCCTGTTTTGCTGTCTAATAAACTTTAGCAATTCGAGCCCAGTAGCACCTGGCATATAAACATCAAGTAGAATAAGATCAACCTGTGTATTTTTAAGATAATCCTTGGCATCCTTTACGGTATGGACGATTGCGGCTAGACTGAAACCTTTCACTTCTTGGAGGAAGCGCTTATTAAATTCAGCAACCATTGGATCATCTTCGACAATAAGGACCTTAATCATTTTCCCACCTCTTCGCTTCATAAGGAATTCTTATATGGAATTCAGTCCCAAGTAATAGTTTTGAATCAATCGTTATTTCTCCACCAAGGTTGTGAATGGCACTTACTGTTAAATAAAGACCATATCCCCGTTTTTCCCCTTTTGTTGAGAAACCTTTTTCAAAAATTCTCTTTTGCAACTCTTCAGAAATTCCAGGTCCGGAATCGAGAACTTCAATTGTTAGCCATTGATCGTCATATGTCATATTCAGTTCTAGGGTTTTTTCATGGCTATCAGCCATTGCCTCGATGGCATTATCAATCAAATTGCCAAGAATGGTAATTAGCTCATAAGTTGTCTTTAGGTTTGCTGGATTAGGAATAACATTTATACAATTGATTGTAAATTCAACATTTTCCTCCCTAGCATAAGAACATTTCCCCATGATAAATCCACCGACAACTGGGTCTTTGAAATGTTGAGTGATGTTTCCGTATTCTTGGTTTCGAAAGTCTACCAATGTATGAATAAAGTCTGTTAGTTCATCGTAAAATTTCATTTGGACCATGCCAAGGATTACGTGAAGGCGGTTCATAAACTCATGCGATTGGGAGCGAAGGGCTTCAGCATATGTTCTTACACCGGTTAACTGTTCAGCCAATTGGTTGACCTCGGTCTTGTCCCGAAAGGTTGAAATGGCACCGGCCACCTGACCATTTACTACAACCGGAACCCTATTGACGAGGATTGAAACACCATTAATTTTCTGTTCTACATCTAGTTCGGGTATTCCTGTTTGCATAACCTTATCCAATCTAGTCGAAGGCATATAATCATAAATTTTCATGCCTACTGGATTTTGAGAAAGTCCAGCCTTTTGAAAGATGAGTAATGCCGATTTATTTACCAAGGTGATGGTTGAACCGCGATCAACAGCAATTATTCCCTCACGGACAGACTGAAGCATGGCACTCCTTTCCACCAGATTCTTTGCGATTGCAAAGGGTTCAAGTCCAAGCAAGATCCTTTTAATATATCTTGCTAGTAAAATAGCACCGATGACCCCAATGGTTAAACCCAAAACTGTTACAATCAAAATGCTCCGATGGCTTCGGCCAAGCGACGTTTTTACATCTTTGAGAGAAATACCGACTGCAGCCACTCCAATTTGCTCTTTTGTCTCATTGTAAATGGGCATAAAGGCCCTTACTGATTCACCTAGAGTACCATGTGAGATGGAAACATACTCTTTTCCCATAAGTGCCGGCAATTCATCGCCGCCAACAAAATGCTTGCCGATTTCCTCCGGATTGGGATGTGATTTGCGAATTCCGTTCATATCCATTACCACAACAAATAAAACGTTTGTGGCGGCTAGAATATCCTTTGTATAATCTTGGATGGCCCCCGGGTTTTGGCCATTCTCTAATTTATCGATTACTATAGTAGATTTAGCAACTGTCCTCGCAACAATCTGTGCCTTCTCCTGATGACTGTTTCTAATATTTTTACTGACATTTTGACTAATTAAAATATCAGTGATTAGTAGCGACGCAAGGACTACTAAACAAACAAAGAAAATAATGACCGTACTTAATTTAAACTTGAATCGTCGATTGTACACAAAAAACCTCCGAATAAATACTAGCTTCAATTAGAATGAAAGGAAATTTTGCCCTTTCATCTACTATAAAATGAAATGGATGTAAAATAAAGAACTGTTTATTAAAGTATCTTTGCTTACTTTAATTACAAAACAATTTATAAAGTTATATTAACTATATTTACTTTTCACAAAATTGTAACATATTGATAAGTCAAAAAAATGAAACCGTTTTCAATAAAAAGTATCTAAAAGGGGGCAGGCGTATGAAAATTAGTTTTAAGAGTCTTACTACTCAAGTGATCCTTGGGATTATACTAGGGATTTTAGTTGGTTTTGTGTTTCCTGATATTGGATCACAGCTAAAGGTTATAGCTGATATATTTATTAAGTTGGTGAAAATGGTAATTGCTCCTATTATATTCCTTACCATCGTTATTGGGATTGCGGGAATGGGTGATTTAAAGAAAGTTGGCAAAATTGGCGGTAAGGCGTTACTATACTTTGAAATTGTCTCAACGATCGCTTTGGCGATCGGTATCATTGTTGCCAATGTCCTAAAACCAGGTAAAGGCATTGATGCAAAAGCAGGTACGGGTGATATCACCAAGTATACAAAGGCTGCTGAGGAAACAAGCCACGGATTCATGGATTTTATTCTTTCCATCATACCTGATAGCTTCCTAGGCGCATTCACGAATGGCCAGCTATTGCCAGTGCTGCTGCTTGCTGTATTGTTTGGAGTTTCATTGGCACACTTAGGCAAGAAGGGTAAACCAATCATTGAGTTTTTTGAGAAAGTTACTGAAGTTTTCTTCGGAATCGTTAATATCATTATGAGGGTTTCTCCATTTGCTGCTTTCGGTGCGATGGCCTATACAATTGGAGAGTTCGGTATTGGGTCACTTCTTTACCTCGGAAAACTGATGGGCTCTGTTTACCTTACAATGGCCATCTTTATTGTCCTAGTTCTTGGCGGAATTGCAAAAATGTTTGGTTTCAGCATCTTCAAATTTATTGCTTATATAAAAGAAGAAATCCTTCTTGTAATCGGTACATCATCTTCTGAGGCAGCACTTCCTAGTATGATGGAAAAGCTTGAGAAATATGGCTGCTCGAAACCAGTGGTGGGGCTGGTGCTGCCAACTGGATATTCCTTCAATTTGGACGGAACATCCATCTATCTCTCCATGGCGGCATTGTTTATTGCCCAGGCATATGGTGTGGACCTTAGCATTTGGCAGCAGATTACACTTCTTGGAGTTTTGATGCTGACTTCGAAAGGTGCTGCCGGGGTCACAGGGTCAGGCTTTATCACACTTGCCGCAACATTAACGGTATTCCCGTCGATCCCGGTAGCAGGAATGGCTCTAATCCTTGGTGTGGACCGCTTTATGTCAGAAGCGCGTGCAATCACAAATCTAATTGGCAATGGGGTTGCAACAGTTATCATTTCTAAGACTGAAGGGGAGTTTAAGCCTGACCAAGAGGTTATTGAGGAGAAACTTGGTGCCTAATTTAATTACAGTATGAAGCCTAGTCATTTCATAGTACTGGGCTTTAGTACGTTTTGTAGAGTTCTGAACTAGTTAGCATCACTTCTATTATTAAGAATGAACTTATTGAACTCGTTCAACCTGTCCTGCCCATCTGTTAACCTAACTTTGATTCCATAAGTATGGTGTACAGCTAGGGGACAAATAGCAGAAGAAGAAAAAGAACAACAACAACAAGAACCTTTTAATCCAAATATAGTGAAAAATCCAGATATCGATAATTCATTACAGAATAATCAAAATGATGTGAAAGAAATTGTTGAGTTTGGGACGCTTATGGATTTGGTTTTACAAACGTAAATGCGAAACAGCAGCTGCTATCATGGTTAGATGATTCTAGCTTTTTACAACCGAAAGAGTTGATTTTAACAGCCAAGAATATTGCGTGTGCCAATAACAAGCGAAAGCTGAACTATATTGTGGGGATTCTGAAAAACTGGGAAAATGAATCCTTACTGTCCGTTGAAGAAATTGATTCGTATTATGAGAAACAAAAGCCTGTAGGAAAGACTGAACAGATAACTGCCGGAAGAGATATTCCCAGATGGGTCTAGTAAGTTGAACTATTATTTATAAGTTTACTATATTTATTTTAGTACTTTTTTGCCAATCAGAGCGAAGGAATGAATGGAAATTTGCGATTAATATGGGAAGGATTCATCTTTATTACATTAATGAAGATAAATTAGAGGACATTATCTATTTAGATTACTTGTGTAAGTTGGAGCGGAAATCAATACTTCAACATCTACTTTTTCGAAAGCTCAGATGAAACAGAGAAATGAATAGAATTTCTTGAAGAAACATGTCATGATTTAAGTAAGCAATTCAAGTCAACAGATTCTTCAAGGGGAGAGACTTAGATGGAACATAAATACATAGAACTAAATTCGAAAACGATTGATAAGTGGGTGGAGGATGGTTGGTTATGGGGGCAGCCGATTAGTCATGAGATTTTTGAAAAAGCGATAAATCATGATTGGTTTGTCGTCCTAACTCCGACCAAGCCCGTACCAAAGGAATGGTTTGGCGAAATCAAAGGTGCCGAAATCCTTGGCTTAGCTTCTGGCGGTGGTCAGCAAATGCCGATCTTTTCGGCATTAGGGGCAAAGTGTACGGTATTGGATTATTCAGAAAAGCAATTGGAAAGTGAAAAAGAAGTGGCAAAACGAGAGAAATATGAGATCAACACAGTCAGGGCTGATATGACCAAGCCGTTACCATTCGAGGATGAATCGTTCGACTTGATTTTCCATCCTGTTTCCAATTGTTATGTGGAAGATGTTGTGCCGATATGGAAAGAATGTTACCGGGTATTGAAAAAAGGCGGAATCCTCTTGGCAGGATTAGATAACGGTTTTAATTATCTATTTGATGAAGAAGAAACAACGCTTACGAATCAACTGCCATTTAATCCATTGAAGGATCCCGAGCTATATGAAAAATCGCTAAAAAATGACTGGGGCATCCAGTTTTCACACACAATTGAGGAACAAATAGGGGGACAATTACAGGCAGGCTTCATCCTAACTGATATTTTCCAAGATACAAACGGTTCAGGTAAACTTCATGAATTCAATGTCCCCACTTTTTATGCAACCAGAGCTATTAAAAAGTAGCTAGAACGTTATCGGCATTAATCGTTTGGGGAGTGTAGAGAATATGAAGCAAAGTTTATTTCATTCATTGGAAGGTAAAAATATCTCCTTTAAGGAACTAAGCACAAATGATGCTGAAGAAATCCATAACTATGCATCAGATAAAGAAGTCTCACGTTTTATTGGCTGGAGTTTAATGAACAGTTTGGATGATACTAGAGAACACATTGAAACGATGGTAAACCGTGAGACAGCGGGGACCCATTTATATGCGTCCATTGTTCAAAAATCAACTCAAGAAATTATCGGGACAGCGATGATATTCAATTTTGATCATGAAGCAAACCAAGCAGAAATTGGCTATGTTTTTCATCGAGACCATTGGGGTAAAGGCTATGGTACGGAGTGTGTGGCTTTGATGAGTGATTTCGCATTTGAATCCCTTAACCTGCACAAACTCCATGCTAGTGTGGTGGATGCAAATGTTGGCTCTGCAAGGATCCTTGAAAAGAATGGCTATGCATTAGAAGGAGAATTAAGGGATCACTATTTTATTGAAGAAACCTATTTTAACGCTTTACTTTTCGGAAAAATTCAAACCAAAAAAGATTAATATTCAATAGATAAAAATTGTCTTACTTAGGACCTCCAAATGGAAGTCCTTTTATTATGCATTAATTTCAGCAATACTTTAAAGCAAAGCCTGATAATAAAACGTGCCAGATTTAATGATGGTTGAATACAATCTAGAATAACCGCCTCCCGATGTACAGTGAGAGGTGGTGATAACATCATGTTTTCTGTTACAGGAATGCAAGGATTCGAGTTGTTTTCAGTTGCCCATATAGCTGTGTTGATTGTATTCTTTGCTGCCTGTTGTGCTCTAGTGTATTTTAGCAAAAAACGTAAAAAACACCAGCAATTAAAGTTCGAAATGTTGTAAAAAAAGAAAAGAAGGGTGGACTCACCTTCCTAATATGACTTGATTATCGAGTTTTAACTACGCTGAATCGTAGAGGTTGAGAAGTTTTTGACCATCTTTTGAAGGTTCCGATGACCCTCTCTTAATTTAATAGTTTCATCGATAATTTTTTGGAATCCTTCCAAATCTCTATCGCTTGCATGTAATAAAGACTTCGGTAGACCTTCGACGATTTGTTGTAGGGTTAGTTCCATACTCAGGGATCATGACCACCTTTCAACTTACTCGTTTGACATCAGTTCCGTTTTCTTTACTATTTTGTAGCGGAATGATTTTTTCCTGCCTGCCCGGTATAAAAGTTATCTACATTAATCTCCATATTTTATAAAAAAAAGAAAAAAACCCCCTTTTTCGGACAAATTAACACGGTAAACCAAACGGTGATTCTCTTATTTGTAGAAAAATATTAAGTGAAGACACTTTTTATAAAGGTGAATTTTTCAATTTGATCCTGATAATTCTAGTACTTTCTTTAAGAATAGAGGTGGAAGGGTGGATTTTTTTACAAAAAACGGAATATGATAGAACAGTAAAAAGCTGGAATCAGATGATGAGTTTGTCAGAGCTAGAACAAAATTTAGTAAAAAGGCAGATCAACCGTAATCCTTTTCGAGGCTTCCATCCAACCATTCGGTGGTAAATAAGTAGTAAGGGAAAGGAGGGCGGCAAAATGAAAAAAGTGCAGTGGATAAGGGGAGGATTAAAATAATTGTTGATTGCCATTTTCATGTGGACGAAACAATGCTGACTCTAGAAAAAATGATAGAGGGTATGGATAAAAATTATGTAACAAAAACAGCGCTAATTGCCCCCATGAACGAAACAATGTTTGAAGTGGATAGCAATTTTCAACATAATTTACAACGCTTATTTCGTTTTCTAATTCTATATACACCTCAAATTGGATTCAAAATTTATGATGGTCTAGTAAAGGATGGCTATATGAAACTTTACGGCAATTCATACAAGATTTTTACTAAGCCGAGCAATGATATTGTTGCTGCTGCCATTGATCGATTTCCAGACCGGTTCCTGGGCTGGGCAGCAGTGAATCCAATGATCCCCGAATCAGTGGATGAAGTAGAATTATATCTAAATAAACCTGGTTTTATTGGAGTGAAAGCTCATCCGTTCATGCATGCATATAGTATTAAGGCTCTTAGTCCAGTTGCGGCTATGTGCGAATCAAATGGCATACCTATGATTATTCATCTATCTTCAGAACTAGACTCCTATAAATATTTACCTGAAAATTACCCTAAACTTAAATTAATTTACGCTCATGCCGGTATCCCCTTTTGGAAAAAACTATGGAAATACGTAAGAGATAAGCCAAATGTTTTTATAGACACTTCAAGTGATTATATTAATCCAGCTATAGTGAAGCAGGCAGTGGAATCTTTAGGATATCGTAAAATCCTTTATGGCTGTGACGGACCATATGGAATGAAAAAATTTAATAAATATGACTATTCGACTAAGAAAAATTGGATTGATACACTTCAAATTTCTGATAACCAAAAGGAATTTATCCTTGGAAAAAACTTCTTAGGATTAATCAAAATTCTATAAAAAGATTAGTTAAAAAATTGCCACAATAAAGAAGGAGCAGCCGAATTTGCCGTATTGGCCAATTTTCTTATTTTCATAGCCTTTTTGTATGTTTGTTTTCATTTACAAGCCTACTTTCTATTTAATATAAAAATGGGACTACTTCATTAAGTGTTGTAGTCCCATTCTAATTGTCGATATTTACCTATTATAAGAAGAATATATCATGAAATTCCCAATCTTTACACAATAATTAATGATTTTTGTCTTTTCTTGGTTCCTCATGCCTTTTTTCCTATTAAAAAAATAACAGGCAGGACTCCTGAACCATTTTTGTCAGAATCTTCTGGGAATTTATCATTTTAGAAGGAATTTCCAATAGATTTGAAGAATTCTTTCGATTAATAAATTCTAGGAGGTGCTGTTTTTTGTCGTTTTTGCGAAAAAAATCAAAGAGAGAATGGTTTGCTGTACTTTTGTCACTACTCATCCTGTTTTCCACGTTTGCGCCCCAGGCAGCATTGGCAGAAGCCAAGACATCCTCTTTTTCCAAAGAGGAGCTTCAGTTGGAAAAGAAGCGGGAGCAGGATGCCAGGGCTGCTGAGCTGAAACATGAAGGGCCTGAAAAAAGCGAGGATGCCGACACGAACGAACTTACCAACCTTTTAACAGGCCTTGGAATCAAGCCGGCGCCGCTTGAAGAAGCAGCAGACAAACAAGAGAAATCGGAATCAACACTAAAGGAAGCGTTCAAGAAAAGCAGTAAAGTCGACGTCATCATCAAAATGAAAGACCAACCAGACCTCCAGGCCATTTACCCTCAGATGAAACAGAAGAAGAACCGCACCGAAAAGATCAAAGCCATCAAAGATCACCTCACACAAAAAGCCGACAACTCGCAAAAAGGAATACAACAGGCACTAAAGGCGATGGAATCAAAAGGAAAAGCCAAGAAAAAGGAAACATTGTGGATTATCAATGGTATTTCCGCTACCGTGACGAAGGAAGCATACGAGGAGCTGAAGCAGCGGGATGATATCGCAGAAATTACACTGGATGGAATTGTAAGCCTTCCGGAAATCACGGTCGAGGCTGCTCCGCCAAGGCTTCCCGAGTGGGGCCTTGAGAAAATTTTCGCACCAAAAGTCTGGGGGCAATACGGGCTTAAGGGCGAAGGAATTGTAGTAGGCATCATGGATTCCGGAGTTGACGGTAATCATGAAGCCCTAAGAAAGAATTACCGCGGCCGTGACGGCAATCAGCAATATTCCTGGATCGACCTGTCAGGTCAAAATTATTTAACACCAAATGACGGGAACGGCCATGGTACCCACGTTGCCGGGACGGCAGTAGGAGGCGGCGACGGTGAGCCAATCGGCGTTGCTCCTAGAGCCGAATGGATTGCAGCCAAAATTTTCAACGACAGCGGGAATGCCACTCTTTCGGGCATCCACCAGGCATTCGAATGGTTCCTTGCACCAGGAGGAGACCCTTCCAAAGCGCCGCACGTTGTCAACAATTCTTGGGGGAATTCGAATACATACACTCTCGAATTCTATGAAGATGTGAAAGCCTGGATTGCAGCAGGCATTTTTCCGTCCTTTGCTGCAGGGAATGACGGGCCGGGGTCCCAGACAATCGGATCACCGGGCAGCTTCCCGGAAACGTTTGCCGTCGGAGCCACTGATATGTATGACCAAACGGCCTCATTCTCTAGCAGGGGTCCGGTTTACTGGGAGGATGGCAATGGCGAAAGGCAGCGGATCATCAAGCCGGATATTTCCGCCCCTGGCCACAAGATTTATTCGGCATGGCCAGGTAAATTAAATAAAGGAAAATATAACACAATCAGCGGGACATCAATGGCCACTCCGCATGTAACCGGAGCGGTTGCGCTTCTGTACCAGGCAAACCCGGGGCTTACGGTTGATGAGGCTAAAAAAATCCTCAAGGATACTGCCCGCAAGGATCCTCATATGGGAACCCTGCCAAACGATTCCTATGGCAGCGGGATCATCAATATTTACCAGGCGGTCACCGAAGCGGTTTTTGCCGGTGAATTGAAGGGGACTGTTAAAAACAAAAAGGGTGAGCCAATCGCAGCGAATTTGAACATAGATGCTGAAGGCCTCTCCTACCAAATCACGAAGGATGGCAGCTTTTCTTTTAAAATTAGGGAAGGTTCTCATAAAGTAACGGTTACTTCCTTTGGTTACAAGACGTTTGAAGGAACAGTCACCCTTAAGAAAGGCGAAGTAACGAACGCCAACTTTGTCCTTGAAGACGCGGAGGCCTACACCGTCAACGGAAAAGTTGTTGACGAGTCCGGCAAGCCGGTTCCTTATGCGTTTATCCGATTGAAAAATACGCCTCTTTCCGCCATCCGGACAGACGAAGGCGGCAATTTTGAAATCAAGCGGGTTCCGGCAGCAGCCTATGAAATGCAGGTAACTGGTGAAGGCATTAAAGGCAAAGCGGAGGAACTGACTGTAAACAAAAATATCACGCTCGAACTGAAGGTTCAAAAGCTGGCATCCGCACCAAACAAACAGTGGGGCATTGCAAATGGGAATGCCCAGCGGAATGCCGTCTCCGGCAACGCAATTGATGTTCAGTCACTGGAGAAATCCTGGGAATATAGTGCGGAAGGAAAAGGCGACATCCTGTTCTCCACACCTGCCGCCGCTAATGGGTATATTGTTTTAACAACAGACAGGGGCTGGGTCGTTGGACTCGATTCCAAGTCAGGTAAGGAACGATGGTCTGTCAGGATTGGCAGCACGAACCGCTCGTCACCGACCATTGAACAAAACACAGTCTACCTCTCCGGCGGTCAGGATGGGAAGATTTATGCGCTTGACCTCACTTCCGGCAGCATCAAATGGAGTACAACGGTCGGGGCAATGGCAATCTATGAATCTCCCGTTTACCATGAAGGCACTCTTTTCGTATCATCGGACCTTACGGTAAATGCCCATTTGCATGCATTAAACCCTGAAACGGGCAGTAAGCTGTGGAGCGTAAAGCTTGGCGCACCGACTTATTTTGGGCCAAGCATCGGGAATGGCTTGATTTATGTTGGCAGCTATGACAACCAAACGATTCGTGCCTTGAAAATAAAAGACGGTACTGAAGTGTGGCAGAAAAAACTATCCGGAGAAGGGATTGCCTCTAAGCCGGTGTACGACAACGGAGTCCTTTACTTTACAGGCATCAATTTCGATACGGACGGCGGCACACTGTATGCATTAGATGCTCAGGCAGGCTCAGAAAAATGGAAGGTTCCCGGGATCGGGGATACCCAGGCGGGATCGCCGATTGTCTATGAAAATATGGTCATCATGGGATCAGCAGTGCAATCCAATCTGCGCGCATTCGATAAAGAAACGGGGAAAGAATTGTGGAGCAACACCTCGGTCGGAACAACCTTGAATAGCGGCTCGGTAACGGCAAACGGCCTGCTGTTCTTTGCTTCCACGACTGGTTCAGTATCGGTTCTGGACGCTTTTACCGGGGAAAGGCTGAAGGATATCATTCTCCCGGAATACAGTACATCGGGAATTCCAATCCTGCCAGGCCAGGTGATTTTGCCATATTTAAAAGGTATTCAAAGCTATCAGTCTCCCGGTACTCTTACCGGTTCCTTGAAAGACACGAATGGCCAGCCGGTCAAAGGAACGCTGACGGTCGAAGAAACCGGTGAAACAACGACAGCGGAAGCAGACGGGAGCTTTGTGCTGAAGCATACTCCGGGTGAATACACGGTCCTCATTTCGATTTATGGCAAAAAGCAGATTACCGAAAAGGTTCAGTTTGTCTCCGGCTATAAGCTGGCGAAAGACTATCAGCTTGAGGATGCAAAGAAAGGCTCGCTATCGATTGTGGTCAAAGATAAACGGACAGGAAAACCGCTCAAAGGCGTAACGGTCGACATGAAGTCTCCCGGCATTCGCGGCGTGACGGATGACGCCGGGATGTTTGCCAACGAAGAAGTTTTCGAAGGCACATGGGACGTTGCATTTTCGCTGGGCGGCTTTAAGGATGGCACTGCTAAAATTGCGGTCAAGCCGGGGGAAAAAGCAGCCCTCACCTTTGAGCTGCAGCCAATTGATGTGGCGGTCCTGAACGACTATAAAGGCGACATCACCAAGCTTCTCGAAGTAAGCGGCTATCATGCGGAAGAACGCGGCTGGGATGTTGTCAATGATATCGGCCGCTACAAGGTTTTATACCTGAACGGCGCCTATGGCACTGATGGAGAAATACCAACGGAGAAAGAGGTTACGAAACTAATCAATGAAGCGAAAAAGCATGATGTGAGCATCATTTTTACCGACCAATGGGGTCAAAGCTATGGTTCCATCCACCAGCTGAAGGATTATTACCAAAACCCAAGTGAACTTGGCCACAGCTATAATGAAGGGGAGGTAGCCCTGAAGGTGGAGGCAGAGCATCCGATTGTGAAGGGGTACAAGGCAGGGAGCGAAATCCCGCTGCTGATGAATAATGCGGACTTTGCCTGGTTCAATAACTACACAGGCCGGACGCTTGGCAAAATCGGCGCCACGAAAATTGGCTATGTTGGTTCCGGCGTTGCCTATCAGGCCGTCTCAGAAAACAGCGCCCATCTCTTGTTGTCGAGTTTTGCTTCTGTACCATGGGAAACAGCCGATGACTGGATGCTTGGACAGAAACAAATTTTGCTGAATAGCCTAGACTGGCTTTACAGCTCCGAGTTCGGAAAAGTATCCGGAACAGTCGTGAATGCCGCCGGCGAACCGGTCGAAGCGAGTATTGAAGTAGTCGAAACAGGTGTGAAGGCGGAGAGCAGCGCAAACGGGGAATTTGAATTTTTCCATGACGAAGGCACCTTTACCCTTGAGGTGCGTGGCAAAGGCTTAGGGACATATACCGGAACGTTCACTGCGGCGAAAGGCAAGCCAGCCGAGGTCGCCGTCAAACTTGGAAACTCGGAAAGAGGAAGCTTGTCCGGCGTGATTACCGATGCGTTGACAAACCTCGAAATGGAAGGGGTGAAAGTGGAAGCCAAAAATGCTGTCGGGGCAATAGCAGCCGAAACTCAATCCGCGGCGAACGGCCGTTACCAGCTGACAGGGCTTCAGGAAGAAACGTATACACTTACCTTCAGAAAAGAGGGATATATTGTCCACTCGGAGAAGGTGGATATTGCCCGCCATTCAGGCGACATCGATGTGAAGCTGCATACGATGCCAGAGGTTGCCGTCGTAGGGGATCACTACACGACTGACACCAGCTTTAAAGCACTGCTCAAGGAATACGGCATCCAGGCTGTCGATGTCCAGCCTGCCGACCTTCCGAAGCGAATCGGTGAATTTGATGTTGTGTTCCTTAACGAACCGAGCACGATTGCATTTACCAAAACCGTTTTTGAAAATACAATGAAAGCCGCAGACGAAGCGGGAACTAGCGTGATATTTGGCGATGACTATTGGAGTGGTTCAGGCCTCAACCACCTGGTAAACTACAGGAAGGATCCTGAATCTCGGACAACCGTCCGCAGTACGACACAGGCAGCTGTATACAAAATCCTGGCAGAGCATCCAATCTTCGACGGCGCGAAAGCAGGGGATGCGATCAAGATATTGACTCCGGCCGCAAGCACGTTTGCCTATTTTAAAAATTACAGCGGCTACCCGCTCGCGGAAATCGGGCTTGACGGTTCATCCGCAACAGACGGGCTTGGAATCGCGTATAAGCCAAGGACCGAAAACAGTGTGGAACTGTTAATGGGCGGTCATGGATTTTCGTCGTACCATGGTTCAAAGGACTATACACCGGAAGGAAAGCAGATCTTGCTCAACGCCATCCTTTGGGCAGCTAATGTAAAATTTCCTGTTTTGAAAGGGAACGTCCTCGATGAAAACGGCGAACCACTGAAGGTTGATATCAAAGTAAATGGCCAGCCTTTTGAAACGCAATCCGATTCTGCTACCGGCGGATTCTCGATTGCCATCCTCGATGGTACGTATGATGTGAATATCAGTGCATATGGATACAAGACGAAATCAGTGAAACTAAAAGCCGCAGTAGATGGGGAACCGCAGACGATTTCAATGGAAGTGGCCGGTGATGTTGGGTCGATTGCCGGAACGGTTGCGAACGAAAAGGACGGCAATGCGATTTCAGGCGCCAAGGTGACGCTAATCGGCAAACCGAGGTCCGCCGTATCGAATACCCAGGGGCAGTTCAGCCTGGCGAAAATCGAACCGGGAACCTACACGGTCCGTGTGGAAAAAGAAGGGTTTGTCCGCAAGGAAGTTTCAGTCAAGATCGCTAAAGGGGAAAAGCTTGCCTTAAGTGTGAAACTGAGTCCTTCTCCAACGATTGGGCTGATTGTCGACCTGACAGCCTCTGGAACCACTTTTAAACAATACCTGGAGGAACGAGGCTATAAAGTGATATACCTCGACTTCAAGGATATTGACAAGCTGGATGGGGTAGACCTTGTGTTCGCGAACTCGGATTATAAGCCGGAAGTGGTCCCGAAAAAAGCAGACTTCAAGGCATTCCAGGAAGCATTGGATAAAAAACGCAAATCGGTCATCTGGACCGGCCAGACAGGCGGCCGCGGCTCGATACGTTATCTGTACGAGTATGATGGAGATCCTTCGTCCATATTTGATGGTACGAATAAAACCGGATCAAAAGGCATCGTAACAGAAGATCATCCATTGGCAGCAGGCTTTAAGGCCGGAGATGTAATCGACATCCCGGGCAAATCCGGTTACTATTATGGATTCAATGGCTATTCCGGAAAAACGGTCGTCGCTTTTGAACAATCACAGACCGGCGAAAAAGGTTCGATGGTGGCCTACAAAGGGCGGACAAGTGAATCATTGGAGATCCTGCTGGCGAATATGACCATCAGCCACGTTTTCCAACCAGGCGATCCGGCACTCTTTGACGCCGGCAGGGAAAAACTGCTGATGAACGCCATCGATTGGGCTCTTGCCGAGAAGGCCCCGCTTGTCGGAGAACTGCACGGAACCATCCAGAACGAAAAGGGCATCAAGGTAAAAGGAGAGGCGGTTATTAAAGAAACGGGCAAAAAGCTGATCTCAGATGAACAGGGCAAATTCTTTACAGCGCTTGAAACTGGAACCTACACAGTTTCGGTAAAAGCTTTCGGCCATCACGAAAAGGAATTTACTGTTTCCATAAAGAATGGCCAGGTGTTGAATGAAACCTTCACGATTCAATCTCAAAATGCCGGCATCCTGAAGGGGAAAATCAGCGATGCGGCAACGAAGAATGTGATTGCCGGCGCTGTCGTTGAAGTGCTGGGAACTACTGCTGTGGTGAAAACAAGTGCTGCAGGAGAATACGAGTTGACGTTGCCGAATGGCTCATATGAGGTGCGCATCAGTGCATCAGGCTACAAGCCAATATTTGAAACAGTTCAGATTGTCGAGGGGCAAACAGTAACACTCAATGTATCGATGGTTGCTTCCCAGAAAATTGCTGTCCTTGCCAATCCGTATAATGAAGCGAAAATTGTTCCATTCATAAAGGCGTACGGCTATGACTTTGATTTTTATCCATACACCGATTTTGAGACGCTGATTGAGAAGATTGGAGATTACAAGCTGATTATTGCCAATGATATCTCAAGTACGATGAAGGACCGTTTTAAGGTATTGGTCGAAAAAGCAAACGAACATCAGACCAGCATGATTTTCCCAGGCCAATACGGTTTCGGTTCCATAAGTGAGCTTTCAAAGGCCTATGGCGACCCAGAAAAAACAACGTCTAATTATGTCGATAAAGAACTCAACATCCGAGTCGACGGGAACCATCCGATTTTCCGCGGCTTTGAGGCGGGTAAGGAGTATCCACTCCTGCAAAATATTAAGGGAGCCGTCCAATATTCCAGCTTTGAAAATTACAGCGGCACGACGCTTGGGACCTTAACTAATCCGGCGAAGGGAACTGTCGGCGCATCTGTCGCCGTGAAGTTCAGGTCGCCAAATAGCGTACACATTCTGTTGTCGGCACTGCATATCGGCAACTACGGCGACCCTGAGGAACGCTGGACAAAAAATGCGGTGCAGCTATACCTGAATGCCATCGATTATGCGTTGATTGCAAGCCAGGGTGAAATCAAAGGAGTGGTGACAGATGTACAGGGCAAGCCGATTGCCAATGCGCTTGTCTCGATCCCGGGCACGAACGTCAAAACCACAACGAATTCTGCCGGACTTTACCGGATTGGCATTGGAACCGGCAAATACGATGTGAAGGTTCAGGCACGAGGCTTTGCTGAACAGACCGGCCAAGTAGAAATTATGGAAACCGGCAGCAGCGTTGAATTAAATTTTGTACTGAAAGCAATCGAGGGCTCCAACCTGAAGGGAATGACCGTCGACAAAAAGACAGGTGCGCCGGTCGCAGGTGCTTCTGTGACGCTTATTCCAAAGGATGAACCGGATTTCAAAGGAAACGCAGCAAGCGGTTCGGACGGATCATTTGTATTCGAGAACCTGCTCCCTGGTGAATATATGATTGAAGTGGTACAGGATGGCTATCTGCCGGCAAGGACTGAAGTCATAGTCGGGGAAGAGGATCTGACCGTGAAGCTTGAACTGAATGCCATCGAAGTGGCAGTCCTCGGCGACCTGAACGGGGAGCTAAGCAAGTTCCTGAACGACCAAGGAATTTTTGCGGAAGAAAGAGGCTGGGACCTCCTTGGCCATCTGAACAAGTACGAAGCAGTGGTTGTCAACACGAACACTGGCACGAAGGACCAGGTTGACCAGTTGATCAAGGAAAGCGATGAGCATAAAGTCAGCTTAATCTTTACCGGTACATGGGGAATGAAAGATGGCTCAATCCAGCTCTTGCAGCAAGCGTTGGGCACGCCGGAACAAGATCAGCAGGGCTACAATGAAGGGGCCGTTTATCTGAAAAGCTTGGCAAACCATCCGCTGTTTGCAGGCATTAAAGCGGATGAAAACGGTTTGATCAAGATCCATCCGGAAAAGAGCCCATATGCCACATTCAAAAATTACAGCGGAACCCCATTGGCAGGATTGAACGTCGATGGTGAGGACAAAGGAAATGCGATTGCGTATGAATTCAGGGGCAAAGACCATATGCACCTGCTGCTGTCCTCGTTCACTGCAACCAATATTATCGGTCCGGAACACGGCTGGACGGCAGAAGGGAAACAGCTGTTTACCAATGCGGTCCGCTGGTCGATGAATGCGGAACAGCAGCTTCCAAATGCACCGGTCTGGGATGTTGACAATCAGAAGGTAAAAAGTGAACCAGCGATTGTTACAGGAAAAGCCGATGCCGGTACAACCGTTCATGTGTATGAACAAGCGGGCAATAAGATAAACCTTCTCGGCACTGTGAAAGCGGACCATGATGGAACGTTCTCAATCGAGCTGAACCTTCCTAACGGTCAACATACGCTCATTGCGGAGGCGGAAAACTTTGCTGGAAAAGCGAAGGCCACTTCCACCATGAAGCTGATTGTCACCGGAAAACCAGAGAAGAAATAGAGAGGAAAGAGCTAGGTATTTTTGGGCTTCCCTTAATGGGGAGCCTTTTTTGTACCGTCATTTCATAATAAAAAATTGCCTTCCTGTTAGTAAGTCGTTCTCTTTTGGAGTACCCACATAGGAAAAAGCATATATAAAAACAAGTTTAAAAGCAGTGGATTCACACCCGAAATGTAGTGCACCCGGCAGCTTTGTATCAGTCAAGTGGTTAAGGAGTAAAAAATGGAGCAATTTACCAAGGGAATAAGGTTTTGAATGTCAGTAAGTGAGAAATCATTGTCTAATGGTTTCTTTTTTTGATTGTAAAAGTAAACGGTTCTCAACTTAATATATTAAACGAAAAAGTTAAGAATTTGGTAATGTTTTTTATACGGGGAGTTAAGTTCTGTCAGGTACAATAAATGTACGTCGACGGAGCCATACATTATTGAATTAGGGGATGAAAAATGATTAAGAAAGCAAAAATATTAACACCTTTTCTCGGATTGACAATTGCATTAGCAGCGTGCAGCACAAGTACGCAAGCCGACGCAAGTGTACTAAAGAAAGAAACAAAAACAGAACAAGCGAAAGCGAATAAAGCCCAAGAATCGAAAAAAAAATCAATAAATAAACTGACTAAAGGACAGGAAATGGCTAATATTCTTAGCAGCACAAATTGGCAAGGTACGAGGGTTTACGATAAAAATAATCATGACTTAACAAAAGAGAATGCAAACTTCATTGGACTTGCAAAATATGACGCGAAATCAGGAAGATATGAATTTTTTGATGCAAAAACGGGTAAAAGTCGTGGCGATAAAGGAACTTTTTTTATCACCAATGATGGAAAGAAGAGAATATTAATTTCAGAATCAATGAATTACCAAGCTGTTGTTGACATAACAAAACTAAATAAAGATATTTTTACTTATAAAAGAATGGGGAAAGATGCTACTGGCAACGACGTAGAAGTATTCGTTGAACATGTTAAATATAAAGGAGAAGAGATGTCTTTTACTGACCCGGACAAGCAGTTGGACACAAATACTGGAGATATTGTTAAAAATATTGATGGAGATACTATTTTAGGCAGCACCCTTTGGCATGGAACAAAGGTATTAGATGAAAACGGCAATGATATTACAACATATAATTCAAATTTTATAAGTCTGGCAAAATTCGATGATAAGACGAATAAATATGAGTTTTTCAATGCTGTAACAGGCCAAAGCCGCGGTGATTATGGCTACTTCGATATTGTACACGAAAATAAAATAAGAGCCCATGTTTCAATTGGAGATAATAAGTATGGTGCTGCTCTTGAACTTACCGAACTTAATAATAATAAATTTACGTATAAAAGGACTGGTAAAGACAAAGATGGCAAGGACATAACTGTATTTGTTGAGCATGAACCTTATAATGGTGATCTTAAACCAAAATTTAGTTTTTAAAAACATTCAACTAATGACAGATCGTCAAAGGAATGGTGAAATCCATTCCCTATACAATTAGTAGAGGCGATTGATAATAGTAGTTCAAACTTAATCTTGCCATGGACTCGGGACCTGAATTATTTGCTTGCCGGAGAATGATGTTATCAGTGGATGAAGGAAGCTCCTTTTGGGAAATAATTAATTTGAAACAAGGTTGTCTCAAAAAGGTGACAACCTTGTTTATTTTACAGTAAATTTAAGATAACTTTACCTCAGATCGGGAGGCACTCTTATGTCCATTCGGTGGCGATTATTGATTTCACATACTACTATGCTAATCGTTACACTAGCACTATTCATAATAAGCGCTTTGTTAATACCAGTGGCGATTACGGGTGATGTCCGGAGTATTAAAGATTTGTATACTCGTCAATATGCACTTAAACCCTTAACAAAACCAGAGGAAAATGTATTTCTAGATGTAAAATATTTAGCTAAAAAACAACCAAATCAATTGTTAAATGAATCCATACTTAAACAATACGATCAACAGTTAGCTTCAGTTTCTTCTGGGTTAATCATCCGTAAAGGAGAAAAAATTGTACATTCCTCAAAAATATTAAATTCCATAAAGGACGAAAAAAATCTTCCTGTTTTTGAACCGGAAAATATTAAAGTAAGAGACACCATCAGTATAGATCATCAATTTTATTTATATGTAAAATTCGATTTTTATTTTCAGGATCAGGAAAAAGGCAGTGTAATTATTATGAGGGAAGTGAGTCCATTTGGTGAGCTGTCCAGAAGCTTATTTCCATTATTATTTGGGCTATTATTTCTTACTTTAATTCTTGTAAATGGTCTATTAAGTTATTTTGTATCCAAGAGTATTATTAAGCCGTTATTTTCTTTGAAAAATGCAACTGAACAAATGGGCGAAGGTAATTTACAAGTAAAGATCGATTATGGAAGGCAAGATGAAATTGGCCAGCTTAGCCATGCGCTTGACAAAATGAGGATAAAACTAAAAGAATCCATCGACCTTCAGCTTCAATATGAAGAAAGCAGAAAAGAATTGATTTCCAATATTTCTCACGATTTAAAAACCCCTATAACTGCTATTAAAGGTTATATTGAAGGAATCCAGGATGGCGTTGCCGATTCAAAGGGTAAAATGGAGAAATACCTTTCTGGAATTAAACGAAAAGCGACAGATATGGATCAATTAATTGAAGATTTATTTCTATTTTCTAAACTTGATTTAAAAAAGCTGCCGTTTGCCTTCGAGGACATTGATTTAATCCGTTTTATAATAAATTTTGTTGAGGAAGTAAGTTTTGATTTAGAGGAAAAAGAGATTAAGCTTAATGTTGAAAACAGGACGAAAAACAAAGTGATGGCTATTGCCGACCGTGAACAATTAAAACGGGTAATGACGAATATAACGGAGAACTCTGTAAAGCATATGAAAAATGCGGTGAAAAATATATGCATTTATATTAGTGAAGAGACAGATTTTATCGAAATTGAAATCCATGATACTGGTTCCGGTATTGAGCCGGAATTTCTTCCTTATATTTTTGGACGTTTTTATCGTGTAGATACTTCAAGAAATAAATCAACAGGCGGGAGCGGTCTTGGACTTGCCATTGCTAAGCAGATTATCAGGGAGCATGGCGGTAATATTTGGGTAAAGAGTCAATTAGGTGTAGGAACGAGCATCTTTTTTACATTAAAGAAGTCAAATTGAGTGGTGAAAAGATTGAAAAAAATTTTAATCGTGGAAGATGATCTTGATATTGGTGAATTGCAAAAAGATTTCCTTGAGATTAATGGATATGATGTTGAATTACAAACCTCTGGTAAGGAAGGGTTAAAACGTGCAGTAAATAAAGATTATGACTTATTAATTATTGATATCATGCTTCCAGAGGTAAATGGATTCGAGATTTGTAAACAAGTTAGAGCTGTAAAGAATATACCTATCTTAATTGTTTCGGCCAAGAGGGAAGATATTGATAAAATAAGAGGTTTGGGATTTGGGGCAGATGATTATATAATTAAACCGTTTAGTTTTAGCGAGCTTGTCGCCAGGGTAAAAGCGCACTTGTCGCGATATGAACGACTTTTAGGGAATAATGATACTACAAAAAAAGAAATAAGAATCCGAGGGCTTGTCATTGATGAAATGGCTCGAAAAGTCTTTGTGAATAATAAAAAGATATCATTAACTGCAAAAGAATTTGACTTATTACTTTTCTTAGCTCAGCACCCAAATCGGGTCTTTAGTAAAGAAGATCTCTTCGAAAGTATTTGGGGGTTAGATTCATCAGGTGATATTACCACCATCACAGTGCATATAAGAAAAATCCGCGGTAAAATCGAAAAAGATCCCTCAAATCCTCAATTTATCGAAACGGTTTGGGGGGCTGGTTATATGATATCGGTTTAAATTCTTATTACTTAATATAAAACTTAAGCAGTTGTTGCCGACGAGCCAGGAGAAAACAATGGTGGCGTGCCTGACATGTGCGGAATGGACCAAAGACTCTGTCAATTATTTTAAACCATCCAAATTATGAAAAGATTAAGTCCCTATACGGGATTTCTATGATCTATCGCGGAACAAAACAATTCGGATTTACAGTTAATAACTTACCAAGGGGACCATTCTCCTTCTTTACCAAAATATATTTGCGCTTATTAATGTCTGTCGTTCATCCTCAAGGAACAGATAGGTTACAAAACAAACTTGAACATCTTGTGCCAAAGATGGTGGTCATGTCGACAAAAGAACTTATGCGAAGATATCCAATTGAAAAACTTTAGATTGTATATCCCACATAAGCCTGGAGTAAGAGGGGGATGAATTGGCACACTGATTGAGTTTCACTTAATTGCGAGTAAATGATCTTCGATTTTGAGGTGAGGAGATTTTGGATATTAAGGTTATGACCTATAACATTCACCATGGTAAGGGGCTCGATAAACTAACGGATCTTCATCGAATTGCGGATATAATTGAAAAATGAAAGGCAGATATCATTGGTCTAAATGAAGTGGATAGGAATTTTTCTAGGCGAAGTGACTATGAAGATCAGATTAGTTTGCTTGCAAAGCAATTAAATATGTATCAAGGTTTTAGTCCGTCCATCTCTTTATCGTTCAAGAACAAGAAGAACGCTCGGGAATATGGAAATGCTCTTCTGTCTCGATATCCGATTATTACTAAAATATGTGTTTTTATACCTGCAGGTACTCTAAAAGATAACGACTTAGCCTGTTAGGGAGGGCAATTTTTTTGCAAAAAAAATCAACCAAGTGACTGAAATAAATTATTTCTAACATGAAGTAAAGATAAAAGTACGCTCTTTGTCTGCAGTGATCAATCGCTTTATACGAGCGAAGCAGTTTAGTGCGGCATTAGAAATAAATGAAGCTATTTACCAAGAGAAATAAATAGCTTCATTATTTAGTAAGTTTACCTCAAAAGTGCTATTAAGGATTTCTTTTTCCAGAAAAATTGATGATAAGAAGATTGAGCTAAGAAATTGACGATGAACGCAATTGGATAGGCTAGCCATACTCCATTTAAGCCGAGTGATGTGAAATGTGATAAGAAATAGGCTGCCGGAACTTGAATCAGCAGAATACTTATGATTGTAAATATTGTTGGCCATAACACAGTACCTGTTGCTCTCATTGTTGCTGTGATTGCCTGCGTGTGGCCCAAAATAACGTAACCCCAAAATGAGATTAGTATCAGATTTTTTGCTATATTAATTGTTTCAGTGTTGTCTAGAAAGATTACTAATATAGGATTTGGTATAAGGTAAAGAATGAGAATGAGAATACCACCAAGGAGATAATTCAGGGAAATCGCTATTTTTTTTATCTCTTTGATATTCGACATGTTCCCAGATCCTACGGCTTGTGCAACAAATACTGAAATGGCGATTGAAATACTCATCGCTGGGATTTGAACGTAGCTTGCAATTTGATTCACGATTCCGTACGCTGCTGTTGCATTAGAACCATAATCATTGACAAAAGTGATGACTGCAATTTCTGACAATGCGATTGAAACCATACTAATACTAGTAGGAATGGCTAATTTCATTAAGGGTTTCAACACCGAACCTTTTAAGTAAAGATGTCTCAAAATATCCGAGTCTAATTTGAGTAAATGATTTCTTTTGTGTAAGTACCATAATAGGATCACAAATGTTATGAAATTGGCTAATCCTGCAGCATAAGCAGCACCATTTAATCCGAATTCCGGTAAGCCCAACCATCCGAAAATAAGGATTGGCAGCAAAGCGATATTTAGGATAATACTAATCAATAAAAAGTAAAAAGGTGTTTTTGAATCACCTACACCTCTCATAAAGGTTGTATAGCACATATATAAGAAAGTGATAGGTAATGTAACAAATAATATACGTGCATACTCCGCGCTTTTAATCAGTATATTCTCAGGTGTTCCCATCCATTTTAGAATATCTACTGTAAAAATTCCTCCGATTAAGGCCACAGTAATAGAAATGATGAATGTAAAGACTAACGTAACCCCAACTACTTCCTTCATTTTTGGGATATCACCTCTACCGTAAGTTTGCCCAACTAGAATTGAGCTTCCTGAGCCAATTCCAATGATAAATGATATAAGGAAAAAGAGTAGAGGAAAGAAGGCAGAAATAGCTGCTAAAGAATCCACTCCAAGTGTTTGCCCAACTACAATAATTCCAAATACTTGACCTAATGATTGCAAAACACTTGCTAAAATGACAGGAATGAGAAAGGCAATCATCGGTTTTACTAATGACAATGTTTCATTAAAAGATTTATTCATTTCATTTAACTCCTATAAGTTTCATAAAAAAACAACGATAAAGATTTTCGTTTCAAAGGAATCCCTCCTCTTAAAAAGGGAGGGAAAGATTGATTAATAATAGAGTCATAACATTTAAATCAAAACCAACGATTTATCATTGATCCGATAAATTTTTAGACAAGCTGATAAAATAAACCGAATTGAGTATCATACCATAACAGTTTGCCATGTTTACGTTTCGGGATACGTGTTTGTAAACTCCACTCGGGGTACTGTTTAATAATCTGCACTTGGTCACCTGTAGCAAAAGCAATAAACGAAATATAATTCTCTTTGGTCATAGGATGCTCGCTAGAAATAAACCATTCATTATCAATTTCTGAAATGGATAGCTTTTCATCGTTTGACGCTTTCTTCGCTTCTAATGCTTCTAACTTTCTTCCGCAACAAGATATGGTCATATTTCCAGTTGCTAATACAATATTATTACATGACGGACAGACAAAATAATTAGACTGTTTCATATTTCCCCCTACAAATTCATTCGACGATAATTCACCATCTAAAATATATTCGATATTTACGCCAAGAAGGGATGATAAACTTGGTAATAGCGTGATATCTGGACAGCCATACCCACGCTCCCATTTTGAAATCGTTCGATCAGAAATATTCATTTGATCCGCTAATTGTTTCTGTGTTAGTCCCTTTTCTTTCCGTAAATTAAAAATTAACTCTCCAACTTTACGATTATCCATCAATTTTTCCTCCTACTCTAATGTCATCTTAAATCTTTAAATGTAACGAAGCAACAAACGCTCCGTAGAGTTAAACAGAGGGACGGTACGCATGTTTTCATTCCTACCGAAATCGCGAATTTCTAAATTGCCCCATATTATTTTGATTATTCTCATATAAAATGGGTCTTTTAATGAAATAATAAGTTAATTTTTGTGGGGAAATATAACATTTTTGTTGTGCAGTTTTTAGTTCTTTGCTTAAAGGCCAATTCTTTTTTTTATAAAAATATGCATTTATCTTTGGTTAAAAGAAAATACTTGGAAAGGAACCTGGAATTGTCTTCATTTCCACAATGATAAAGTATTATGAAGAACCGGGAAGCCAATACATTTTCAATAATTGGAGGAATTAGATCTATGTATTGTTCAATAGCTGGATTTATCGACGATTGGAATCAAGAAGCTGCTTTAACTCACTGATTGATTAAATCAAGGGGGGAGGTAATATCCTTATTTTGGATAAATTTTCGCAGTATTTAGTTTCATTCAAAAAGAAAGTAGCCTGTTCTCTCTCTTTTAAATAGTTTGATCATGTTGGTTCAAAAGATTGGCAAGGATCGCCGAATTTTCTTGGTCTGCATCATATTGCACAACATCATCATATTCAAATAAGTAAAAGTTATCTGGGAATTGTTCACTCATGTAATTCACAAACGCATTTGGATCTTTTTCGCCTCCACGCCTAAATTCCATCATGATGGCCCTAAATTTATGCGGCGGCAAATCGGTTTGAATATGATAGGATTTTGTTAATCCCAATTGATCCGAACTGTATAAGTTATAGGTATAAGACATGCTTGGACCCTCTTTCTCTTTGTATTTCAGTAATATCTATATTGTGTGCATTGCTTCCGATTACTTCTTACTTCTATATTATGCTTATGGAAAAAATCTAAAAGAGACCGGACATCAATTTCCGGTCTCGATTGCAAGTCAAGTACCTCGCTCAACTACAGTAAAAAATATAAAATGCTAAGGATTCAACGAATGGTTCTTATTTTGATTTGATTGCAGTTTCTCCGAATTGTCGTTAGAAACTGATTCCAGCCCATATCCAGTAGAACTGATTTCAAGCACCTGTTCATTTCCTTTGTTCTTAAAGTTTGCGTTTGTTTGATTTTGAATAGGATCAAAATTTTCGTTTTCCATATGATATACCTCCTTGATATATTCAATAAGATGGTAAAAAAAGCGGAAGGAAGGTACCTCTGTTCTTCTCTTTTAATAGCTGTCCATGAAAGTACCGTGGGGAATATTTAACTCTTCTAGTATTTGCAATATGCAGGAAAATAATTATCATTTTTAATGGAAAAACCCTTGGGAGGAAGTACGAAAAATAGATCTAGAAAATACGAATGGTGCAGGCACTGTTAGACTACTTACAAATTGATGATTTGGGCAGTTACTGGCGATAAAAATTTTATCGTTCCTGGTGCAACTCTTATTTGTAGTGTGAAATTTCTCTCAAAGAATAAAAATAGAAACCAGCTTGGTTCAACTACAAGCTGGTTTCTAATGTTAAGTCATTTTATTTGTATTACGTTCTTGCTTATTCCGTAGGCATTTCGTTGAAGAACGCTACGTCCTCAATAGGAAGGCGGGTAGTCGGATGTCCTGGTTTTGTTGCTTTACCAATTGCAATGAGCATCACTGGCACATATTTTTCGTCAATTCCGAAAGCTTCAACAAACTGTGCTTTGTTGTATCCTCCCATCGGAACTGTATCGTAGCCTTTGGAACGGGCGACAAGCATGAGCTGCATGGAGATCAATCCACCATCCGTATATACGACTTGGCGCGCTACTTCTGGTGGGAAGCTTGAGTACGTGCCGACCGTGCGCTCGATGAATGATTTAGCCGTATCGGCCGGCATAAAGCCAGCTTCAACTGCTTGTCCATAAATTTTTTCAGCGTTCTTGTAGCTTTCCACGTCACCAAGAACAGCAATAACGGCAGAAGCTTCGACTACTTGTTGTTGGTTAAATGCGATCGGCAAAAGCTTGTTCTTAAGTTCTGGCTTATCGATGACTAAAAATCGCCATGGCTGCAGGTTCGAAGACGAAGGAGCCTTTGTAGCTAATTCTAGTATTTCGGTCATTTCTTCGCGTGAAATCTGAACTGTTGGATCATATGAACGAACAGAACGACGTCCCTGAATCACATCAATGAACGTTTGCTGTTCTTGCTTTTCTAAAGTTTGTAAGTTTGACATAATCATGCCTCCTAGTGATGTAAGGATAGTTTGTCTCCCCCAATTATGAACATTCTAGGGAATTCATATATAGGTAGGATATAAATCCTTTTATGGTAAATGTGAAAAAAATCTATCACTTTTTCGCATTCTACTAGGTTACATTACTTAAATTAAAACGACTTGTCAAAAATAATGGTTGGGATAAGGGAGCTGGAACTCTGTCCTGAACCAATGATTATAAAATTCATAATATTTCTAAATTGAATATATTTAGTGTAAAATTATAGAAGAGGAGTGTGATTAACAAATGAAAGCACAGGTAATTAAAAAATTTGGAGACCCATCTGTTTTTGAGATTGCTGATGTTCCTAAGCCTGAAGTAATTCCTGGGCATGTTGTTATTCAAGTAAAAGCAACAAGTGTTAATCCAGTTGATACAAAGGTACGCAGTGGTTTAGTAGCAGCAGTTGCACCAGCGTTTCCGGCGGTGTTACACGGCGATGTAGCAGGAGTTGTTACAGAGGTCGGAGAAGGGGTAACAGAGTTTAAGGCCGGTGATGAAGTTTATGGCTGCGCAGGCGGTTTTAAAGGAACAGGTGGTGCTCTTGCCGAATATATGCTTGCAGATGTACAGCTTCTAGCACCTAAACCAAAAAACGTAACGATGGCACAAGCGGCGGCGCTTCCTTTAGTAACCATTACTGCATGGGAATCCCTTTATAATCGTGCAAATGTGCAAAACGGACAAACGGTACTTGTTCATGGAGCCACAGGCGGGGTAGGTCATGTTGCCATTCAGTTAGCAAAGCTAGCCGGTGCGAAAGTGTTTACAACGGCTTCTTCTACGGAGAAGTTAATCATTGGAAATCAATTGGGTGCAGATGTGGCTATTAATTATCGGGAACAGTCCGTAGGGGAGTATGTAAAGGAACATACAGATGGAAAAGGATTCGATATTGTATTTGATACTGTCGGTGGCGAGAACCTCGATCGGTCTTTCCAAGCGGCGGCCATTAACGGAACAGTATTAGCAATCGCAGCGCGCTCAACACATGATTTGTCTCCTCTTCATGCTAAGGGACTATCCTTACATATTACGTTCATGCTTTTAAAAGTAATGAATAAGGACCAAAGGCAGGATCACGGGAAAATATTACGAGAAGTAACAAATCTTGTAGAGGAAGGGAAACTTCATTCGTTAGTCGATGAAAGAACGTTTACTTTTGATCAAGTAAGTGATGCGCATACTTTACTGGAATCAAACAAGGCAATTGGAAAAGTCGTATTAATAAATGAATGGTAACTAGTGGAGAACTTACCCCTTCATGAGTAGAGAAGTATGTATTATTTATACGACTCTACTCTTTTTTGTGCTTTATGGTTAAAGCTTTAAAGTAACAGTTCGATTCTTATTAAGCTAAAGGGTAGTTTAATTTAAGTGTAATTATTCACAATCTGTATTATTAAATGTCCTTTTCCTCCACACAAAAAGACTCCCACCAGATGAAAAAGGAGAATGAATTCATTATGAAATCATCCCCTCAAATAGTTTGAAAATGCTTATAGTGATATTACTCCTCAATGACTAGCTAAACGTTTTTCAAAATCCGCCTTAAACAACAGAATAGCATCAATATTTACAGCAAAATCGTGGTCACTGATATTAAAATTAGTTGTAAACTCGTCAGACTTCTCACGAACCATAATTGTCGGACGGATATTGTCTCCAATAGCGTCCTTAGTTACAGCACTTCCATAGAAATACCAGTTAGTTTGAGTAGGCACATTTGCTGCATTCTTAGATAAGTCATTTTTTATTAATTCGCATAATTGAACCATAAAATCTTCATTAAGCTTAATGGTTTTTCCATGCTGACCATCAACAGATATATCAGCATATCCATACCAAATATTCCTGCTTGTATACTTTCCGTCATTTGAAGTGTAAGTTTCATCAAACAAAATCTTCATTTTCATTACCACCCCGTTAAAATACAATTTCTTCACACTATTATACACCAATTAGAAATTGTAAAATAGCTTGCTGTTAGTCTCAATAAAATTGTAAGAGTTAGGCAAGCTAACTTCATAGTAGGATTCCGCCTAAAGTTGTGAGTTAGAGTGGTGTCTATACTCATATCTTACTGAGGAGCCTTATTTTTTTCAAAGTCGAAAAATAACGGTCTACAGGAATGCTAAAGTGGCAGATTTGTTTAAGAAGATTCGTCTATTTAGAGAATAAGGATAAGAAAAAGCATTCATTGTAGTCAAATATACAATAAATGCTAATCCTTCTGGTAAAATTTTTAGTTCAAAAGGAATGATCGAATTGACTGCTATTTTTCACTTTCGGTTAGCAGCTAAAGGAGGCTGATCAAGCCATTTCTTCTCAATCATCAGGTTCAATCCATCATCAAGAAAGGTTCCTGTTTCAATAATATATAAGGAAAACATTGTACTTAAATCTCTTCTTGTCACAGCACTAAACGCATTCCCAGATCTGGCAATGGCTATTTCCGCAAGGGACATTGCTTCAAACATAATTAACTTTTCAGAAAAAGGGGATGTTGAGGAGTTTGTTATTTCAGTTTCATAAGTAGCCAGGAAAGGCAAGTTCTCGGTAGAATTCAACGATTGGATATTCTCCACTCTCTTGCTACAGATTTCCTTTCCTCTATGACAATATTTTTGGACCATTGGATCTTTGGAAATTTGAGAAAATACGATATACAACGTCTTGGCTAAAATAACGCCCCGTAAACTAAAAATTAGACTATCGATCTCTATGGCATTAACTGGTCGCTGTTCTCCCCACCAACCTGACAAAAAGGACTGCTTTTCCACCAATTCTGCCCGTTTGGGGACAGGGACATAAATAGGCTGGTGCTGGTACCCCTTCTTATTAATGTTTTCGGTAATGAATTTATATAGGTCCGATGAATTTTTTAAGTTCATTTGAAAGTAGGACAAAACTTCCGGAGTTTCGGTTTTTCCCAATGTTAACCCATATCCATAAACTCCATATTCTAACAAAACTTGAAGGACGAAAAAGATTAATTTATCAGACATTAATCTGGGTTCTTTTGGATCCACATCTTTATCCAAACTGAATCCAATTGGTAAAGGAAACCCTGCTTTTTGATATAACTCTAAACCCTCGATGATAATTCTATTTGCCTCATCTATTGAGCGTTGCAGGATTACTTTTAACTCTTCATCTTCCACGTGTTGCATCCAATGTTCAAGGAAACAAAGATGTGCTTGATTACCAATAACAAACTTCCAAATATTCGCTATCTCCCCAGCTGTAGGTTTGAAGTCCATAATTTCCTCCTTGAGTCAATTAACTTTCTTATCTTAAGGGCGATAAAATTAACATCGATAATTGCAATGAAAAGTATTTATCATTAAACCACTTCATTTCTATATAATTACCAATTACAGATGCAGTAATACTCAATTAAGCCTGTCATTTTGAAGGCATTTCTTTTTGATAAACAGACAGGAGATTATTGGCGGGAATTTGACAATGGATGGAAAAAGTATGAAACTTTTTCGAATCCAACTAAAATAGAGCTTGTAAAATAATATTGTTAACTATTGGGTTCAAGAGTTTAAGACCGAGCTGCTGTTTTGGTGGCTTTTTTTCTTTTTGTGTTAAATGGCAGTTTAGTTTAAGTACAATCCTTCACAAAGTTAGAATGAATAATGAATTCATTAAAACACAAATTAACAAACTAAGACCAAATGATTCGCACATGGGGTGGGTATGATGAATCGGGTCGGAAAATATGCCATTCAAAAAGATATGGACGAAACGGGATTATTAAAAATGGTACTTGAACTTACAGAAAAAGACAAAATGTTAATGTGGTCAGAGGGGTATATCGACCTTGTTATTGATAAATTACCGAAGTATGGTAAGGATATTTTGGTGAATCGCAAAGATAAATGGGAAGATACGAAAGCCTATTATCAAGACCAACTTGACCACATCCTTTCAAAAGAAGAAGTAAAAGTGAAAATGAAGAGCGAACGAAAAGAATTCGCTCTTTTTGTCATCGAGAATTTTAAGGTGTTTCATTCTTTACTCTTTTTGTGTTATGACGGGAATTTAAAAGACCTTGATTTAAGAAAATTCGTTTACCGGAAGAGATATGGAACAAGAAAAATTAACTCGTAGGTAAATTAAATGTATGTAAATTATTTCACTTAAATCCAGCTACCATTTTGGTGGCTTTTTTGTTATTGCACTAAACGTACTATTTTGGCAATCCTGCTCGCCGATCATCCAATGATTAAAACACTACAATCGGCTTATCAATCGATTACAGGGGATGAACCCACACTTTTAACATCGGGCGGGGGAACATATGCAGCGTTAATGAAAAATGCAGTGGCTTACGGTGCGCTTTTCCCTGGTAAGGTAGATAGCTCTCACCAAATTGATGAATTTATAGAAATCGATGATTTAATTAAAGCGACAGCCATCTATGCCAAAGCATTATATGAATTAAGCCACTTATAAAATCAAAGGCCAGGTATGTCGTTTAGCCAACAGGTCAACCAGAAAAAATAAAATGTACCCTATAGAGTAGACACTTAAAAAGGTCTGCCCTATAGGGTACTTTATTTGTCATAATGAAGGAATAAAAGCTGGATAAGCCGAATAAGTCATAGTGATCATGGTTTTGTTGTATTCTCAAAATAAAAGAATGGAGTATTTCATTGAGAATATTTTTTCGTTATATGACCGACAGTCGAAAATGAAGGTTATTTTATGCGTATGAATGGCTTTTTTCGAAATTGATTGAGGATTATTGTTATCGTCACCCGGAAATTTCGGATTACCCTGCCATGTTGGAGATAATTAGAAGCTGGAGAGAAAGGTATGTCCAATATGGAAGGGACCACTTGGATTTGGTTTTTACCTTTTTAGGACCGATTAATTTATACTATAGTCAGATTTTTTCTTGTCTTTTAACTTTGAAAGATTACACTAAACAGTAAGGAGATTGGTTATATGCAAGTTGTAACCAAAATGTTTTTAGAACAACTCGACATGCATTGCCATGAGAATGATTGGTTTGCATCCATGGATCAGGCGCTTCATGGAGTCATCGCAGCTGAGGCAGCATGGACAAGTTCGGGAATCAGCAATTCGATTTGGCAGATTGTCAACCACTTGATATTTTGGAATGAAGACGTAATCCATCGAATTAAGGGCACAGAGAATCCGCATAAGGCAGAAGACAATGAAGAAACCTTTGGAAATCCGGGGGATCCAGAAGACGAAATTGGGTGGGCCCAGACAGTGCAGCGCCTTAATGAAGTCATGAATAAATTAAAAATGGTCATTGCGGACCTTGACGATGAAAAGTTAAAAGCTCCGTATGCAGCTAACAGGTACTCTATTGAGCGTTTACTCAACAATATCATGATGCACGATACGTATCATCTCGGCCAAATTGTTCTGTTGCGAAAGTTGCAATCCTCTTGGGGTGGCGTTGATTGGTCCTAAAGCACCATAATTCAGCGACCTTCCTCGCCCAGCCGTAGAAGCAGTATTGACAGTGTGAAGCCCTTTTCATTCTCTATGGTGAAGCGGGTGATTTTCCTGCTTTATGGATGGCTAAACGGGTGTGTTAGTCAAATAAATTAGAACGTATTTGCAGAGCGATCTTTCGCATATCATTGTTCAACAGTCGGGCGCTTTTCTTAAATAAGAAGGCGTCTTTTTGCATGTACAACACATTTAGGGATTGAGTTTAATGAGGTGTAAAAAAAGATTGTGAAGTCCTGTATTTAAAGTAAAGGGGGCTTGAGCGGAACAAGGAGTTGCAGTGGCATCTCCTATTTTTATTGAGACAAAGGATATACCGCATGATGATATTAATCCGTTTAACTTTTTTCATTGGGGTCTCCTAAACAGTGTCATTTTTTGACATGATTTAAGGTTATTATAAACTTATCAAGTGAAAAACAAATCATTTGATAAATTTAAAAAAAAGGAAGGTTTTGAATATGACAAATTATACTCTAGAAGAAAAAAACAGCTTTACAGTTTTAGGTATTGGAACAGAGCTTAAGAGCGATTACACAGACTTTGTCGGCATATCCAAGGAAAAGGGAGACTTTTGGCAGGCGGTCAAACAAGATGGAACGCTTGATTCTTTAAAAGCGATAGCCGCAAATGACTACATTTTTGCCGTGAACGAAGCTGTGAATAACAAGATGATGCATTATGCCGGCGTTATGACGGATGCATCGCTACCAGAAGCAGACAGGGTGATCCAATTTCCTAAAGGGGAATATCTGGTTGTTAAAGGGGAAGCGAAGACGGCTGATGAATTGAGTAATACGCTTACCGGCATTGCCTTTGGTCAGGCCTTGCCAGAAGCAAAGAATGTTGCTTATGTTGGTGGACCAAATACAACGGTTGAGATGGGGCAGCGAAACGGCTTAGTTTTTGGTGAAATGTGGATTCCTGTTGTCAGGAAATAAAGTGATCAAATGAGGGGTGAAATGTCCTATATCGTGGATTTTAAAAATGTGTCTACGGTTGGTTTAGAGTCTGCACCTGTCGCAGAAGCGCTTGCTGGTTTAAAAAAAGATCGGCAGGATACCTTATGGTGTCACATTGAAGAATAGCTTTTCAAAACATGTTAAGAGTTGTAAGGACAGATGGATATTTCATTTTAATCAATGATTAAAGGAAGGGATCAAGATGAAAACAAAAGGAAAAATGATTGCTTACTGGACAGTCACATCACTACTTGTATTTGCTATTATGTTAAGTGGTATCGGGCAACTCATGCAATATGGGGGAAACGTTGAGTTAGTGACGAATCTTGGTTATCCATTATACATCTTGACCATTCTCGGGATATGGAAAGTACTCGGAGCCATCGCTCTACTTGTGCCAGGTTTTCCTCGGCTTAAAGAATGGGTTCACGCTGGTATCTTCTTTTTAATGACTGGTGCTGCTTTATCTCATGTGTTAGCTAACGATTTTGGTGATTACGGTTTTAATATTATCCTTCCGCTTTCATATGCTGCACTCAACATCGCTTCATGGGTACTGAGACCACAAAGCCGAACCTTAGGGAGTTTGCTTGGTAATACTGAAAAACGTGCAAAAAAACAAAGCTTTGCATTCAAATAAATCAATGCATATTAGAGTAATATAGATTTACAATTGCATTCCTGGTTCTATTACCAAGTGCAAGATAAGGTTGCTGCGGCAGCCTTTTTGCTTGTTGAGAATATTTACTTAAATTTGTGTGACTTAGGTCCTGATTTATTAGTAGAAATTTGGCGAAAAACATTGAAATTTTCCTGGTTAGATTTTACTATTAAGGTATAAAAAATGAAAAAGGCAAACTTTTTGAAAGAAAAGGACGCAAAGCCACGAGTCTAAGGTCTTATGACTATGATAGTCGGGTTGCCAAAAAGAACGGATACCAATTTTTGAATTACACTTCTTAACATGATTGGTTTGTTAGTCCACCTCTTTTTGGAGGCTTTTTTATTTATTTGGCTGTGTTAAAGCACATTGTTGATTTGAGCACAATGTTGATTGGACGTGGATACAGCGAGAATCCTGCGGGAGCAGCGGGACAGGTGAGACCCCGCAGGCGCGGAATTCGCCGAGGAGGCTCACCGCCCGCCCCGCGGAAAGCGAAGCGCCTGGAACGGAAATCAACATTCACTTTTAATAGAGCCATTTATTAAAATAAAAACTAAGAGAAGAGTGGGTGAAATGATTGAAAGTGGTATTTGGTTCAATTGAATATTTTGAAAGAGAAATGTTGAGTTTTGCAAAAAGGAAAAGTTTAATAACTTTGTCATCTAATCAAGTTATGGAAATTTACTCCGAAATCAAAGATGAATTAATGAATGATTTCATTTGCGATGTAGAAATAAAAAAAGAATGTGTAAATAATCTTAACCTTGCAAGTGATAGACTTCTTAACAAATATAAGATTCTGTTATAATGAACTATCAGTTATGCCAGGTAAGGTTTTGGAGTTTCTTTCTTTGAAGAATTGATAAATTTTTCAAAGAAATTGAATGAGAAACAAAAATTACCGTAATTATTAGAGGTTATTCAATGAAGGTATTTAGACTAAAAAAGCAGTTTAATGGTTATAAAAAAGGAGCACAGTTTTATTTGGTTAGTGAATCAGAATTTATCGGGGTTAAAGAGTTGGTATTTTTAACGGAAGATTTAACAAATAGGATATCAATCAATGAAAGCGAACTAATTAAGAATTTTACATACATAAAAGAAATCTTTTAACGAATGAAAGATCTGTCATGCATTTAAAATCAAGTAAAAGCAAATGCTTGGAAGAGGGACCTGGAATTGTCTTTCATCCACCAGGATGAGAATTAAAGCTGAACTGGGAATTCAATCAAATTAAAAAATGGAGGAATTAGATCCATGTATTCTTCAATAGCTGGATTTATCGAGGATTGGAATCAAGAAGCTGCTTCAACTCAAAACACTTTGGATGCGTTAACGAATAGTTCTTTGCAGCAGCAAGTTTCATCGGACGATCGGACATTAGGGAGAATTGCCTGGCATATTGTGGCCAGTACACCCGGAATGTTAAACGAGTTTGGCATCCCTGTCCCGCAAGTCGACAACGCTGAGACTGTTCCGCAATCGGCGAAGGAAATAGCAGGGGTATTTCGGAGAGTCAGTGCCGACACAGCCCACGCTGTAAAAGAACAATGGAATGACGCTTCCCTTACAGAAGATGTGAATGTCTTTGGCAGGACAATGACGAAGGGAGCCACGCTCTTATTACTTGTCAAGCATATCATTCATCATCGCGGGCAAATGAGCGTTCTCATGCGCCAGGCGGGAGTAAGAGTCCCAGGGATTTATGGACCTGCAAGAGAAGAATGGGCGCAATTGGGAATGGATGCTCCGACCATTTAAAGAATAAGTTTTTTATCTGCAGAATAGGGTATTGAAAATACCGAGGTGAGCGGTTATGGAAAAAAATAAAAGAAAACCGGATTTTCATCATTTCCAAGGGAAGATGGACAACCCTGAACAATATCCAACTGAGAATGAGAGCTTATTTGATATATTTAAGAGTGAGCAAACAGTTGACCCAATACCAGTAGAGGATTTGAAAGAAGAACAACTTGAAGAAAAAGCGAAGCACGATTCAAAAGATACATCCTCAAGTGAAAAAAAGTATAGAACGGGAATGTAAGGGGGGCCATGGGGACGGTCCTTGTGGCCACTACTAACATTACTAAAAACCAAGAGAACCGTCTCTGTGGCATTATTTAATAATGAAAAATTAATCAAAGCGTACTTGATCTTCTCCTTCAATGATTAACTCCAATTCTGTTAAAAAGTTGAGTTCAAGCGGTGCTGGTAAGCGGTCAATCATTTCTCTAATTTCGCTAAGATTTTCTGCTTCTTCGATCGTTGATGGCGGTTGATTTAAATGCTGATACCAGAGCTTCAATTCGTCAATAAACTTATAAAAATGCATTTCAAAGCGTTCAGCGCATTCTTCGCTTTCACTTTCTGCAGCATTATTCATCATTTCCCAATCTTCAAGAGCAGTTTCCAATTTCTCTTTCACACGATTTATCACATCATCACTCCTTGGTTTTTGGTTTCATATAGTCTTCATTCGTATAATATTAATTGAAAAGCCCGATACCTTAAGAGCGTATCATACTACCCCTAAGTATTAAATACAATTTCTGATGAAATGCTTGACCAAATTTCACTTGAGAGAAAATTACTCGACATTATGCTTCATGATGCTTATCATACAGGGCAAATTATTCAATTAAGAAAAATGCAAGGATCTTGGCTGTCAACTCGTTGACAGAACGAAGAAATATTTTATTTTGGTGAATTGTATAATAATAGGAGCTTCATAGATATTGATTTGCTTGCGCTTTTGTTCTTATTCAGGAAAAAGACGTCCATGGGGATGGTTCTTGTGGCCAGGATATCCACACTAAAAACCACGAGAACCTTCCCTATGGCATTCCTTATAGTTTCTTTAAATCATCATTTAATCTCCGGGCTTGATTTTTGAAGTAAAGGTAAAATGCAATCCAAAAGATTGTAAACATGATTATGGAGATTAAGAGTGTTAACAAAATACTTTTTATCGTAAATGGAATCCATCCGATCGTAAGGGCTATGATGAAGTAGAGGATCATGACGGTTATGAAATGGAAAATGGTCTGTTGAGAAAGTTTTAAATTTCTGTTTTGATAGTACATTGGACTAACTGTAATTAACCAACCGCAGAGAATAGAACCTATGGAGTTCTTAACAAATAAGCTTCCATCTATCATTTCGAAACCGCCGAAAAGGATTGCAGCATTGGTGTAAAGCACCACGAGGAAGCCTCCAAAGAAAATACCGATGAAACTACGAAGTGTGAATGTTTTCATTCAAATTACCTCCTATTTAATTTTAATGCTTCTTTTATCACAGGGACATAGGTACGAGACACATACTCTTTCTTTCCAGATTTGAAATAAACGCAGAGTGTACCATTGAATGACGCTTCAAAACGGCTTAATTCATGTAAATTGGCGATAACTGATTTAGATAGACGGATAAATTTACTAGAAGGAAGCAGAGCCTCAAGCTCATATAACTTCTCTTTTAAAATAAACGAATCCGTCTCTGTTACGGCAACAACATGTTCATTTTCCATATGAAAATAGTGGATATCCACTGGTTTAAGAATATGTTGCATTTCGCCTTTTTTTGCAATCAGGAATTGTTGCTCCCTTCCGTGAAGGAAGTCAATTAGTTCCTGGATATTATCATCTAACTCAGGGCCTTCAATGGTAAATTCGTTTCTTTAAGTGCTTTATCGATATTTAAGAAAAGTTTCAAATTTCAGACACCTCTTTTCACTTAAAATTATAATCGTTCTAATACTGGATGTCTGTCAATAAATGTTCTTTTCATTCACTCCCCTCATATCCTTTAATCAAATTGTATGTTGATATTCCTAACAAGTCTGCACTTTTCAAGTAAGTGGCAGAAAGATGTGGGGTAACTTGAGGAAAAAAGATGGTAACTTACATGAAAGGATGTGTATGGTTCGATTAGCGAAAACCACAATGGGACCGTCCAATGGTATAATAGGATTAACATGATTTCATTAGATGGAAAAAATATTAAGGAAAAAAACTGAAAAGAAGGAAGTGCCATACCATGAATTTAGAATTGGTTATGCAGGAGCTTGAAGTCCTTGGCAAGGAACGAACTAAAAAAATGTACATATCCAATGGTGCACATGAGCCGGTTTTTGGCGTGGCTACAGGTGCTATGAAACCAATCGCGAGGAAAATAAAAATAAATCAACTTTTAGCTGAAGAGCTCTATGCGACAGGGAACTACGACGCAATGTACTTTGCTGGCATTATTGCAGACTCAAAAGCTATGACTGAGTCGGATTTTGATCGTTGGATGGATGCGGCATATTTTTATATGCTGTCCGATTATGTAGTTGCTGTAACCTTATCGGAGTCGGATATTGCACAAGACGTTGCAGATAAATGGATCGCAAGCGGTGAAGAGCTGAGAATGTCAGCGGGCTGGAGTTGCTACTGTTGGCTTTTAGGGAATCGCCTAGACCATGAATTTTCCGAAAGCAAGATTTCCAATATGCTTGATATTGTGAAAAATACGATTCATGATTCGCCAGAACGAACGAAATCCGCTATGAATAATTTTCTTAACACCGTGGGGATTTCTTATTCGCCGCTCCATGAAAAGGCAGTAGAGACCGCAAAGGCAATAGGTACAGTAGAAGTGAAACGGGACAAGAAAAAAAGCAGTTTCCTAAATGCTTACGAAAGTATTCAAAAAGAAGTCGAAAAAGGAAGGCTTGGTTTTAAACGCAAGTATGTAAGATGTTAAAATGAACCTCTCCATCTCGAAACAATCTTCACTTATCCAGGCTAATAGGGAGGGAATTCAAATGGAAATATGTCAAGCTATGATAGAAGATTTAGAAGGAGTATCAAATTTATTTAATTTGTACCGTGTGTTTTACCAACAAACATCGGATTTAGAAGGTGCTAAGGCGTATATAAAGGAACGTTTAGAAAGCAAGGATTCTGTGATATTAGTTGTTAAAAACAACCAAGAGTATCTAGGTTTTACTCAACTTTATCCTACATTTTCGTCAATATCTATGAAACGAGCATGGATACTGAACGACTTGTATGTAGATGCAGAAGCCAGAAAACAAGGAATAGGAGAAATGCTCTTACAAAAAGCAAAAGAATACGCTATTGAAACAGGTGCTAAAAGTATTAATCTAAGTACAGCACCAGATAATTATTCTGCTCAAAGGCTATATGAAAAAAATGGATACATACGAGATTCACAATATTATCAATATGAATTAAGTTTAACTATTTAAGGCAGCAAGTGAAAGAGAATGCAGCGATTGTAAGAGATGAAAGATTAGAATGGCTGTTATTAAGAGAAAACAAAAAGGCACAACCAGCTCATATGATATGCTCCCCTTAAGGTAGACAGATTAAAAAATAAAAAATCTGGCTACTCTTAAGGGGAGTATTTATTATGTCTAAAAGAGCTTATTCAGCT